>JAITPT010000140.1 GCA_031289285.1 Puniceicoccales bacterium | reverse complement strand
GCTTGCGGTGCATGTGCGTGGTGGCAAAGACGTCTCGCCCGTGGTGCGTCCAGTATGCACCAACACTGCTGCCACCACCGACTGACGCAAGCAAAAAAGCGTCTGTCCCTTTTTACGGCCGCACTTGAATAAAAAGGCAGCCATTTTTTTCGCTTGACTTCAAAGCAACTTGCGTTCGTTAGACTCTCGCTCCGCACACAGCAGGATTATAGTGCGGGGCTGCGGCAGCAGTGCTCCCACTCAAAACAGCGAGGAACCCAAAACTACTAAACGTTCCGCATCTTTTCGGGAGAGGAGGGAGGGGGCGGGGGCGGGGTTTTGGGACTCTTTCGAGGTTTCGGCGGAGTCCCATAGTTGGTGGCGGTTAGGCGGCGGCGGTGGCGGCGGCGACAGTTGCTTCGGGCGCGGCGGCGGGTTCGGCAGGAACCGACTCGGCGGCGGGCGCAGGAGCGTCGGGGGCAGTTTCGGCGTCGGCGTCTTTGCGGTAGGGGCGTTTTTTGCCTTTGCGCTTGCCAGTTTCTTCGGGTTCTTCTTTCGGCTCCTCAATGGGATTCTCAGAAATGACCTCGAACTCGAGCTCGTGCGTGATGGTGTTGTGCAACTTGACGTGCGCAATATGGACACCCAAGCCTTTGACAGAACCGTGCGGTAGATGCACCTTTTTGCGGTCAATCTCGATGCCGTTTTCGGCGAGTTTGGCGGCGACGTCGGCAGCTGTGACAGCGCCAAACATTTTTCCGCCTTCACCCGTTTTGACGGCAAAGACGAGCTTGACGTCCGTGAGCTTACCCACTTCGGCTTGAGCGACTTCGAGTTCGCGGGCTTCGCGTTGGGTGCGAGCTTTTTGGAGGTGTTCGATGTGTTTTCGGTTTGCCTGACTCACAGGGAGGGCAATTTTCTGCGGGAGCAGGAAGTTGCGGGCAAAGCCGGCGCGGACTTTCACTTGGTCGCCTTCGGCGCCGAGATTTTCCACGGGTTTGAGTAGGAGGACTTCGAGGAGTGCCATATTTGTTTATTTCAGTTGTGGTTGTTTGTTATGTGTTTGTGCAGTTTTGCGATGTGAAAAATTATCAGAACGGGACGTCGCCCTCGTCCACGCTGTCTCCGGCGGGCGGGGCGGCTTGTTGTTGTGCGGCGGCGGGGCGGGGGGCGGGCGCGGAGCGGCGGGGCGGGGCGGAGTCGTCGTAAGAACTGCTGCTGCTGTCGCCTCCGCCGCTACTACCGCCGGAGCTTGCCTTGGAGTCCAAGAACGAAAACGTTTCGAGGATGACGCCGAGTTTGTTGCGTTTTTCGCCGGTGTTTTTGTCGTCCCACTGGTCGAGTTTGAGGCGACCTTCGACGAGGATTGGGCGTCCTTTTGCGAAGTATTTTGAGATTGTCTCGGCTTGTTTGCCGAAGGCGTCAACGTCCACGAAGGTTGTTTCGTCGCGTTGTTCGCCGTTTTTGTCGGTGAAACGCCGTGAGACGGCGAGGCTGATTTTTGTGACGACTGTTCCGCTTGGGAATGTGCGTAGCTCGGGGTCGCGGGTGAGATTTCCGGCGAGGATGACTTTATTGAAGGATGCCATTGTTAGGTGTCAGTTTGACGGTTGAGAGATTGTGAGTGTTGTCGGTGTGAATTGGTGCCGGCTTTTGTCGGGTGCGGCAAAACTTAGGCGGATTGGACGAGGAGGCGCTTCACGGTGCGGTCGAGGCGGAGTTTCTCGCGGAAGGCGGCGGGTGTGGTTCCCGGGCCGTCGAAGTAAAACTGGATGTAGATTCCAGCGGGATTTTTGCGGTCTGTGACGCGGACAAATGCTTTTTGTCCGAGCGATTCTTCGCGTGTGACGTTCGCCCCGACTGAGGCGAGTGTTTCTTTGAGACGGGCGGTGACGGTTTCGACGGAGTCTGTGACGCCGCGAAGGTCGAGTATCAGTGTTGCCCGATAGTTATTTGTAGTTGTGGCAGGTTGTGCGCTCATTGTTGGATTGTTGGTGATGATGTTGTTGAAGTTGAAGTTGTCTGTTGTTGTTGTTGAAGTTGTTGAGTTATTGGAGAATTGTTTTTGTTTGAGGCGGGGGTTGTTGCCGCCGTTGTTTTTTTGTTGATAAGGTTTTGAGCTTTTGCGGTTCCGTGGAGGAGCCAGTGTTTGATGTTGTTGATGTGGTTTTCGCGTTGTGCGTCGTGGGCGATTTGCTCGTCAGGCGAGAGTTTGCCGAGGACGTGGTTGGCGAGGTCTTGTGTTGGCCAGTGCTTGGGGCCGATGCCGACGCGGTAGCGGGCAAAGGTGTTTGGCAGATGGCCGAGGAGACTTTTTATGCCGTTGTGACCGCCGTCGCCGCCGCCAGTTGTGAGTTTCGGGACGCCGGGCGCGAGAGTGATGTCGTCGTAGATGACGAGGAGTTCTGCGGGTGGCGTTTTGAGAAACGCGAGGAGCGGGCCGATGCAGCGTCCGCTTTCGTTCATGTATGTGAGCGGTTTGACGAGCCAGACGGTTTTTCCGGCGAAGACAGCTTTGGCGGTTGCGCCGCGCATTCGGGAGTCCGCTGTGAAAGCGGCCCCAGCGGTCGCGGCGAGTGCGTCGAGGAGTCTGAAACCGGTGTTGTGCCGTGTGTCCGCGTATTCGGCCCCGGGGTTTCCGAGGCCTGCGATGATTGCGGGTGTCGTCATGTTGCGGCGGTTTTGCGGTTATTGGAAAGAACGTGGTCGGAGTGTTGTTTTTTGCGGGCACCGTGTTGCGCGGGCATTTTTGCCGTTGGCGCTGGCGTGTTGGTGTCTCGCCGACTGCGGGTGGCTTGGCTGCGCAGGCGTTATTTCTTAGCGGCGTCGGCTTTTTTGGCGGCGGCGGGTGCGGCGGCGGCAGGTGTTGCGGCGGCAGCGGCGGGTGTGGCGGCGTCATCGGTTTTTTCTTCTTCTGGCGCGGTGCAGACGACGACTGCGCGGGCTTGGTTGCCCGGATAGGTGACGCCTTCGATTTTGGGAAGTGCGCCGACGTGGATGGACTCGTTCACGTGCAGGCCGGAGACGTCCACGGTGATGGAGCCGGGGAGATTTTTCGGGAGGCATCGGACGGCGATTTCGTGGAGCATGATGTCGAGTGTGCCGTTTTCGATTTTGACGCCGACGGGTTCGCCGCTGAAGCGGACGGGCACGAGGGCTGTCATCTCGACGACGGGGTCCACGGATTGGAGGTCGAGGTGGACGATGCCGAGTGAAATTGGGTCGCGCTGGTAATCGCGGATGAGCGAGAGTGCGACGGAGCCGTCTTCGAGGGCAAGCTCGACGAGCACGGCTTCGGCGCCTTTGGCGCGCATGAGTGTGCGCAGCTCGACGGCGTCAACGCTGATGGATTTGGTCGCCACCTTCCCGTCTTTGACACCGTAGATGATGCCGGGAATGAGGCCAGATTTGCGGAGGCGGCGGGCGGGGCCGCGTCCGATGCCGTCGCGATTTTTGACGGTGAGTTTGAGTTGTTTGTTCATTGTTTAGAGACCGAGTGCGTCACGGGCCTGTCATTATCGGCAGCCGCGCCGCGCTCGGGTGAGTTGTTAAAAAAGAGGGGCGCACGATGGGATTTTGCAGCGGTGTGTCAACGGTGTTTTTTGATTTTTTTGGCAGGGGCGGTGGACTTGGTGGACGGGGTGGACGGAGTGGACTTGGTGGGCGGGGTGGACATGGCGGTGGTGGCGGGGAGGTTTGCGCGGGGAGTTTTTTTCGTGAAAAAAGTGCTTGCCAGCGGTGGGGCGATTTGCAGTCTCCCGCCCCCTTTCAACAAAACCAACCAGTAACCAACATAACTTTTTTTTCAACATGTCCCGCATTTGTGTCATCACAGGCAAGCGTCCGGTCAAGGGCCGTCGCATCATCCACAAAGGTCAGAGCAAGAAGAGCGGCGGTATCGGTCTTCAACTCGTGAAACAAACTAAGCGCGTGTTCAAGCCGAACGTGCAACGCATCCGCATCAAGCTCCCTTCTGGCCAAGTAAAGCGCCAATGGGTCTCGGTGAAGGCGCTGAAAGCTGGCCTCGTCGAGAAGGCGTAGCCCTTGCGCGGCAGTGCTGGCGTCGCAGCGAAATTGCGGCGGCGCGGCGGCACGATAGGCGCGGTGGCGCGGCGGAAGCCGTCGGCAATCGCGTGAGAAGTCGGGGGCGTCCTCGATGAAATCGCCGGAGTGTTCCGGCGGTTTTTTTGTGGGCTGGCGGAGCGGTGTGCGGCGTGCGGCGTGCTCACGGTGCCACGGCGCGGGCGTTGGTGCGCAGGAGGCGGAGTGTCTCTCGTGCGGTTTCGAGTTGCGGGTCGGTTGGCGGGGCGAGGCCGAAGCGGCGGGTAAGCTCGCCGTCGCGGCCAGTCTCTTGCAACGCGTCGGCCAAATCGGTTAGCGCGATTTCCTCTGCGCTTGCGGGTTGCCACACGTCGGGGCGCACGCCGAGGTCTTGGATGGAGCGCCCGCTCGGGAGCACGTAGCGGGCGGTGGTCAATTGGAAGGCGTCTTCGCGGCCTTCGGCGTTTTTTCCCAGCGGGACGATGCTCTGCACGACGCCTTTGCCAAAGGTGCGGACGCCCACAATCACGCCGCGCCGCAAATCTTGCAACGCGCCGCTCACAATCTCCGATGCGCTGGCGGAGTCGCGGTTCACGAGGACGGCGAGCGGCAACGCGGTGACTGGCTCGGCGGTGGTCGCGTATTCGCGGCTCTCGTTGTCGTGCCGCCCGCGAGCGGTCACGACCACGGTGCCTTTGGGGCAAAAGAGGCCGACGGTGCCGACCGCCGCCGAGACGAGGCCACCCGGGTTGTTGCGCAGGTCGAGGATGACGGCTTTCGCTCCCGCACGGGCAAGCTCCCGCAGCGCGGTCTCCGTCTCGGCGACTGTGCGGCTCTCGAAGTTGTCAATGCGCAAGTAGGCGGTTTCGCCGTCGTCAAGAAGTTTTTTTGCGGAAACAGATGGCAGGCCGACGCTCCGGCGCGGCACGAGAAACTCGGTGGGCGTGGCGGCACCCGGGCGCAACACGAGAAGCCGTGCGCGGGTGCCTTCTTTGCCGCCGATGCGCTCCTCGATTTCTTCGCGCGTAACGGATTTGAGCGGCTGCCCGCCCGCCTCCAAAATCACATCGCCTGCCTTGAGTCCGCACTCCTCTGCGCCGCCGCCGGCGAAGACGCGCAGGATGGTGGGGCGTCCGTCGAGCATACGCAGTAGTGCGCCTATGCCGGTGTAGGTCTGGTTGGTGCGGCGGGTGAAAGCCTCGTATTCGCTTGGGGGCAGGTAGCGGCTGTATTTGTCGAGACGCCGCGCAATGCCCGCGAGGGCGTCGCTGGAGATTTTTTCGGGGCTGGCGTCGTCTGCCTCGTAATAGCGGGCGGAGACGAGGCGCATGGCTTTGCCGACGTGCCACCATGCTTTGAGAAAACCCGGGCGCAGGAGTTCGCGGGAGTCGGGGCGTGTCAACTCGGCGGCGGCGACGCCTGCCAATCCGCACACGGCTCCGAAGATGACCCACTTGGTAGCGCGGAAGATTTTTTGCGCCGTGCTCACGGGCGGCGGCGACGGCTGCGGCTGGGGCGTCTGCGGCGATAATGTTTCCGGCGCGTCGTCGGCTTCGTAGGCGTCGGCGGCGTCGGGCATGTCGGCACTGTCATCGTCGGCGTCGTCGTTATCGTTGTCCGGTGTCATCGCGGCGGTGTTCTGGCGGCGAAGGGCGCGGCGGGCAACTTAGATTTGCAGGGGAGCGGGGCGGCGGCGGGTGCCAAGAGCGACGCGCAATTGCCTCGCTACTCGCTCCGCCACCCGCCCGCCGCCATCCGCTCGCCTGCTCGTGGCTCACTTCAAGAAGTGGGCGTTTATCGCGGGCACGAGGTGTTTCACGCAGGAGTTGGTGTGCAAGTTGGCGACCTCAATCATCACGGCACCCTGCGGGCCGGCGATTTGCCAATGGTGTTCCAGCTGTTTGTTGAGTTTGCCCCATTCGCCGGGCGTGAGTTTCAGCGCGTGGCGGGCTTTGGGCTGAGCGGGGTGGCTGGCGGGAATTTTGATTTCGGGGAACTTCGCCAAGTTGTCTTCGCCCTCGGCGACAGCGTAGGTGTAGCCGCCGAGGATATACCAGCCCTCCATTTTTGCGGGCGCGTCGCCAGCGGGTTTTTCGTGCCAGTGCTCTGGCAACATTTGGCCGGGCAGCAGGAAAAGTGCCTGTATCATGTAGCGGTCGCGCTCTTCGTTCTCGACCATGATGGCGGCGAGGCCGACCTCGGTGAACTTGCCGGTGCCGTAGTCGCTGACCCAGAGCTTGGCCTTGGTGTCGGTGCGCACGGGGTGGTGGTAAAACTTCATGAGCGTGATGACGGCGTCTTTGGCGGCGTCTTCGTTGAACTTGCCGTCTTTGTAGAAGTCGGCGTTCTTGAACTCAGGGAGTTTTTTACCGACGTGGTGGGCTTTGCCCGCCGGAGCGTCCTTGGCGCAACAGCCGCCGGATTTGGCTGTGTCGCCCGCGTCGGGTGCGGGGGCGCTACAAGCAGTGAGCGACGCAAGAGCCGCCGCAGAGAAGAGAAGGTTAGCGATTTTCATAGTGTATCGAGTGATGTGTGTGTGGTGAGTGTTTTTAGTGAAAAAAGAGACACGCAAGACAGGGCGGCTTCGGGAAATGTTCCCGCCCGCTCGCGCCGCCGTCACCCGTTGTTCTTCGCCTTGCGCCGCGCCCCGCGCCTACTCGCCGGAGATGCGCACCTGCGCTTGCGCGGCGGAAAGCCCCGAAAGCGCGGCACTCGCAGCGGCGTCCAGCTCGACGACGACGGGGACGACGCGCTGGTCTTTGAAGGCGGCGGGGTTGTCGTCGGCGAGTGCCCCCGCGACAACCCGCAAGCCGATGGCGGCGACTTTTCCCGCAAACGACTCTTTGCGCCCGGGCAGACTCACGACGGCTTTGGCACCGAGGCGCACGCGGGCGATGTCGGCGACGTTCACCTCGGCCTCAACGGTCATTTGCGAGAGGTCGGCGATTTCGGCGACACCCGCCGGGCCGACCGCCTCGCCAGTGCGGGCGAAGACGCGCAGCACGCGGCCTTTGAACGGGGCGCGGATGCTCGTGAGCGCGAGCCGTGCGGCGGCAAGCTCCTGTGTTAAGGTGGCCTCGGCGACGGCGGCGCGGGCCTCGGCGACGGTGGCCTCGGCGGCGGCGGCGACGGCGGCGGCGTGCTTCTCGGCGGCGGCGGTGCGCTCGCGGGCGGCGGCGACGCGCTCCGTTGCGGCGGGCAAATCGGCGGGGTCGCGCTCCGGCGTGTGGGCGTCGTCGCGGACGGCGGCGAGCTTGGCGTCGAGCACGGCGAGTTCGCCAGCGGCGGCGGCGGTGCGGGTGTCGTATTCGCGCAGCGTGTTGAGGCGGGCAGCTTCGGCCTCGGCGAGATTAGCGGCGGCGATGCGCCCCGCGCCCCAGCTTGACTCGGCGACACGGACTCGCGCAGCGGCGACTGTGGCGTCGAGGCTGGCGGCGAAGACCGGCCTATCCGTGCGCAAGCGGGCGAGGGCGGCCTTCGCCTCGTCGCGGGCGGCTTGGGCGGCGGCGACTGCGGCGTCGGTAGCGCGACGGCGCGGGGATTGGGCGGAGAGGAGCGCGGCGGTGGCGTCGGCGAGGGCGATTTTTGCGTCGAGGATTTGCAACGCGGCTTCGGAGCTGGCGCGGGCGGCGGAGGCGTCGGCGGTTTTGACGGCGGCTTGGGCGGCGGCGAGTTTGGCGGCGGCTTGGCGCTCGAGGAGGCGTGCGGGGGTCTCGGCGGCGAGCACTGCGAGCACCGCTCCGGCCTCGACTTCGCCGCCCTCATCAACGACGAGGCGGGCGACAATCGGTGCGCCTTGGTCGGTGGGCGCGGCGAGGCGGGCGACTTTGTTTTTCGGCGGCATCACGCGCCCTTGGCAGCCGACATCGGCGGCGTGGGCGCGGGCGGCGGATGTCGGCGCGGAGGGCGTCGGTGCGGCGTCGGCGCGGGTGTTGGGTGTTTGTGGTGTCGCCGCAAAAACGGCGAGTCCCACCAGAAATGTCGCCGCCATATTTTTGTGTTGGGGCCGGAGATTGTGCCTGCTCATGCGTCGCATGAATGCCGCCACGCGGAGGAGAGTCAAGCGAGCCTTCCCGCCTCACGCCCATATTCGCAGTCTGTTTCTAAAAACGAAATGTGACGCCGGCTTCGATGGATTGCATGATTTGCTCGGCTTTTTGGCTTGTCCCGAGGGGGGTGTTCCAGAGCCAGCGATAGCCCGTAAAAATGCAAAACTGCTCCGTCGGGCTAATGGCGATGCGGCCACCGCCTTGGACGGAGACGTCAAGCGTTCCGCCGACTTTGTGGGGTCTCTTGTCTTCACGGGCGGTGCCTTCCGAGTGTGTGCCGCCCAAGCCCGAGCCAGCATAAACACGCATCTCAAGCCCTTTCCAACGCACACCGCCACCGATGTTCGCATGGGCCGAACCAGAAAAAATCGTCTCGTGTCGCCCGCTTCCGCTACGCCTTGCTTCCGCCGTGGTGCGGTAGGCGAGGAGGTCGCCAGAGAGCGTGCCAAACCAGCCGTCTTTTTGCTCGCGCTGGACAAACGCGAAGTCAAACACCGCGCCAAAACCGGAGTGGTGATGCAGGTCGAGGCCGCTGTCGAAAATGTAAAACGGGGCGATAGAAAGTGTCACCCAGTCTAACTGCGTGTTTGGCACGAGGCGCGCATCGGCGGCGAGTTCTGGGCGGTCGTCGTTGTAGTGGCCGAGCGCGGAACGCTGCTCCACCGGCGTCGAGCTGACGAGCTTCTCGTATTCTGCCTGCGTGAGCGGGCGGCCTGTGCTGCCTTTGTTGGTGGGGCGTTTGTCGGCAGCGACACTGGCGGTGGCAGCGCCCAGCACCACGGCCGGCGTGGCGAGAGCGGTGGCGGCAGCGAGGCCAGCATACGCAGTCGCGTCTCCGGAGGCACCGACGAGTGTGTTACTTGTGTCCCCGTCCCCTGCGCATCCCGCCCCTTGAGCGGCGGCTCCCGCCAGCGCGAGATAGGTGGTGATTTCGCGCCAACTCCAATGACAGCGGCGGGCAACACTGCGAACTTGGGAAACGCGAAAAACAGGAGACAGCTTCATGCTGCGGAGCAAAGAACGACGTGTTTTCGGCGCAAGCTCCAACTCCTGCTGCGACGGCGGCGACGGCGACGATGGCGGTGGTGTTGCGTTTGCCAAAAACTTCCGCCTTCCCAAAAATGGTTTCCCGTCAAAAGTCGCCGCTGTGAAAACACTCCCATTTCTCGCGGCCCTGTTGTTATCGGGCGCGGCACTCGCGAGGCATAAAAGTCACCCCAGAGGAAATCTCCAAAGTGCTCCTCACACCCCACGATTTTCACGGCGACAGGAACTACACCACCGAGACAAATATTCCCCAAAAATTGTAACGGTTATTTCGTGACGACTCCTAAGACAGGCATTCCTGCCTGTCGTCGGTTTGGCATGTTGCGGGCACTCCTAAAAACAAATTTGGGCGAAGGCGCCTCTCAGCCCCGTTGCCTCTCAGTCCCGTAGGGGGGAGGCGGCATGTCGGTAACACGGGGTTTAACCAGCGACGGCCACAAGCCATCGCCGCATTTCGGCGCACACGGATTACGGGGATGCTTATTTGCCGAACCTGTTTATGGAAATCGTGTTTTTGTTTATTTTCACGTCTGCGGATCCTTCATTAAATTGTTTTGCGTCGTCGTATTTTACGGGAATTACGACTTTTCCGGTTTCGTCGATATAGCCCCATTTTCCAGCCAACTTTATGGCTGCTAATTTTTCGGCGAAGTCTTTTACGTCATCGTATTTTGGTTTGATAACTTCTTTTCCATTGTCATTGATGAAGCCCCATTTGCCAGACAACTTCACTGCCGTCCGTCCGTCACGGAAGTTTCGCACTTTTATTTCGTCATATTTTATCGAGGCGACGGTTTTGCCGTTTTCGTTGATGCGCCCCCATTTGCCTGCTAAACTTACCCGTGCCTGTCCGTCAGAGAAATTCTCTACTGCGTCATATTTTGGCGGGATGACTTCCTCTCCATCTATGTCGATGAAGCCCCATTTGCCGGACAACTTCACTGCTGCAAAGTCGCCGCTAAACTCTTTTGCGCCGTCATACTTTGGCGGAATAGTGAACTTCCCTGTCTCGCCTATAAAGCCCCATTTACCGGATTGTTTTGCCGCCGTCCGTGCGTAATTGAACTCACCTACGTCTTCATATTGTATAGGAACGACGATTTTGCCGTATTGGTCGGCGAAGCCCCACTTTCCTGCCAATTTTACTGCTACTCGTCCAGTGATTCCGATTGTCCCTTCTGTCGGTTCAAAGCCCCGTATTGCCTCGTATTTTATGGAAATGACCTCTTTCCCGTTTTTGTCTATAATGCCCCATTTTTTTCCCAGTCGCACCTGCGCCTGCGTCAAGTCGTAATCGTCTTCACTAAACGTTGTCGCTTCATCATATTTTACAGGAATGACGATTTTTGCATTTCCGTCAATAAATCCATATTTGCCAGCCAACTTCACTCGTGCCCGTGCGTTTGCATCGCCCAAACTTTCCAAATTATTTATCTCATCGTATTGCACAGGAAGGACTTCTTTCCCTGTCTTATCGATATAACCATATTTCTGAGATAAGGCCACTTGCGCTCGCGAACTTTTGAAAGACCATGCGTTGTCGTATTTTATTGGAGTGATTGTTTTGCCCGTTTTATCGATAAAACCCCATTTTTTCGATAACCTCACGCACGCCAACCCTTCACTAAAAGAGTGTGCATATTCATATATTGGCGGAATGACGGCTTTGTCTGTTTTATCTATAAAGCCCCATTTATCGGATACTCTCACCGCCGCCAGCCCGTCGTGGAAAGACACCGCATAGTTATATTTTATCGGGATGACGACCTTGCCCGTTTTGTCTATGAACCCCCATTTTTTTTCCAACAACACATCCGCTAACCCTTCGGCGAAGGACTGTGCGCCATCATATTTTATTGGTATAACGACTTTTCCTGTTTCATTTACATAGCCCCATTTACCAGATGCTTTTACTGCTGCCAGCCCGCCAGAGAAATCCTCTATACTGTCGTATTTTGCAGGAATAATTTCTTTGCCTGTTTTGTCGATGCGCCCATGTTTTCCTGCCAAAGTCACCTTTGCAATTCCGTTAGAAAAATCGCCAAGATAATCGTATTTTGCGGGAACCGTTTCTTTTCCTGTTTTGTCGATGCAGCCCCATTTTTCGCCCAAACGGACCTTACGCCACCCATTTTCAATATCGGCTATTTGCTCTGGTGAATATCCGTGCATGTCTTCGACTTCATCATACTTCATGGGAACGACGATTTTGCCCGTTTCATCCATGAAGCCCCATTTTCCTGACAACTTCACTTTCAATAATTCTTCATAAGCAAACGCTATGTCATCGTATTTTATCGGGATGACGACTTTATCCGTTTTGTCGATAAAGCCCACTTTTCCCGCCAACGACACCTGTGCTTTTTCTGAATAAAATGGTCCTGCGTTGTCATATTTTAGCGGAATGACGATTTTTCCAGTTTTGTCGATAAAGCCCACTTTTCCGTCCAACACCACCCGCGCCAACCCGTCTTGGAAAAGGCTGGCATTCTCGTATTTTAGCGGGATGGCTTCTTTGCCCGTTTTGTCAATGAAGCCCCATTTGTCGTCCAACTTTACCGCTGCCATCCCGTCAGAGGCAAACCATGCATTGTCGTATTTTATCGGGGTAATTTCTTTGCCAGCTTTGTCGATGAAGCCCCATCTTCCAGACAATTTCACCGCCGCAAACTCCTCTGCAAAAAAATGATATGCGAAACTATATTTCGGCGGGATGACTTCTTTTCCTGTTTTATCGATGTAGCCCCATTTGCCCTCAAAGATAATGGGTGCCAACTCGCCCCTAAAAAAGAACGGCATGTCATATTTTGGCGAAACGATTTCTTTGCCCGTTTCGTCGATGAAGCCCCATTTGCCAGACAACTGCACCGTCGCCACCCCGCCGCTAAAATCATGCACCTGATCGTATTTTTCTGGGACGACGACCTTGCCGTCCTTGTCGGCGAAGCCCCATTTTTTGAACGTCGAAACCCGCGTCAACTTCGGAGCGTTTTGCTCTGGCGCGACAGCGGCTTTGGCGGTGGCGGGCGTGGCGTTTTCTTTTGCGGGGGCGGTGTCGGATTGGCAACCGAGCATGGCTTGCAGCGCGGCGGCTGCGAAAGCGAGCGGCAGCGCACGAGTGCGCAAGCAAGCCACGAGACGGCGCGGCAGAGCGCGGGCGCATGAGGTGGTCGCTGCTGCCAGACAGGCGGCGTCAGCCAGTTGTGCGTCGTCGGCAACGGAGACATCGGCGGAGATGTCGGCGGCAACGGCGGAGGTGGAGTGAAAGATGGAGTGGTGCGGGAGAGTTTTCATGTGAAAAAAGTATTTTGGTTTCGCACGAAGTAATTGTCAACCTCATTGCCTCGACTACGAACAGCAAAGGACTCAAGGTGCAGTGCGGATTGGACACTAACCCTTATCCAACAGGCATAAAAGTCACCCCA
>JAITPT010000127.1 GCA_031289285.1 Puniceicoccales bacterium | reverse complement strand
GAAACCCCGTGCTACCGACATCCCGTCCCTACGGGACGAAAAGCATCGTTGTTTTCGGACATGCAGATTTATTTTTAGGAGTGCCCAAAAGAAGAACAATACATAGGTTCGTCGGCATGACTTGATGTAGTTGTCGCTGACAAAAACGGAAGTTGTCTGTTCTGTGGTGTTGTCGTGAAAAACCAAAAAAACACAAGTCCAATAGCAAGTCAAGCGAAAAAGGGTCTGTCCCTTTTTGCGCTTTGGTGCTCCAAGAATATCTCACACGAAGACACGAAGGCTGACGCGTAGCGGAGGTCTTTGGTGGGTTATGCGCAAGGAAAGAAAATCGGGTTCCTCGCTATTTTGAGTGGAACGCGGGCAAAATCTTTAGTCTGGTTAATTATTCGGAGAGAGGGGGGCGGCGGCAGGGGGGGGGGCGGCGGGAGCAGAAGAGGGAAATAGGCATCTGCGTCTCAAATATGCAGAAAATCATGCACTTACAACTCGGACAATATTTGGTCAATTTATCGCGCTCGAATTAAAAGGCAGCCATTTTTTGCACTTGACTCCGATGCGGTTCGTGCGCATTTTCCTTGTTGATCCCACCACCAGAATATAGCGGAACACCACCACCAACGTCTGCCACCCCGATAATCTCGCCCCATGCGGGGCTTTGTTGCAGGGGCGCAGCTGACCGGAGGTTTCGCTGCGCTACACCTCCGGTTATGCACATCTCGCCCCATGCGGGGCTGAATGCGTCCGAGTTCCCCGCACAAAGTAGCGAGGAACCTATTTTGAACACAACTGCCGTTTTTAGGGTTATGCACATCTCGCCCTATGCGGGGCTGACTACACTTGAGTTCCCTCTCAAAGTAGCAAGGAACCGTTCTTTTTAGTTCTGCATATCTACGGCATTGAGGGAGACAGGTTGACAGCGTTGGTTCCGAGGTCGTCCTTCGCAACGAGTTCGAAATTGAAAGCACTGCCTTTGGGTATCACTGCGTCAAATTCTTCGGTTTCGGGGAGAGTGGGGAGGGTTAGTTTTGGTTTGGCGGCATCGGCGATTTCAGCGGCGGGGATTGGCGGTAACGCGAAAAGGGGATTTGGGTTCCGCTTATTTGCTCTGACGGGGACGCACAGGCCTTTGTGGTGGGGAAGCGTTTTGCCGTTGATGGCACTTTTAGGAAGACGCAGGCGCAAGTTTCCGCCGAGGGTGGACTCGATTTCTAAGGCGGTGATTTCGCCATTTTTCCATGCAAGTTCGTTAATGACAAAACCGCCGCGTGTGCGCAGGCCGCGAACCCTTCCTTGCGCTTTCCATGCGTCGGGGAGAGCGGGGAGGAGATGGACGGCTCCGTCGTGACTTTGGACTAACATTTCGGCAATGCCCGCAGTGCAACCGAAGTTGCCATCAATTATGAATGGCGGGCACGCATCGAAGAGGTTTGGGTAAGTGCCGCCGCCACCGTTAAGAGGCGGACGCAATTGCTCGCTAATCAATTTTGCGGCGCGGTTGCCGTCGAGGAAACGCGCCCAAAGGCAAACTTTCCACGCCATAGACCAGCCAGTTGAGGCGTCGCCGCGATAGTTGAGCGAATTGCGGGCAGCAGCAAAAAGTTCGGGTGTGCGTATCGGCGAGATTTGCCAACTCGGAAATAGCCCGTAGAGATGCGAGACGTGGCGATGGTGGTCTTTGGGATTGTCCCAGTCAAAAAACCACTCCTGCAACTGCCCGTGTTTGCCAATCTTCATTGGCGAGAGACGTGCGCGTTGTGCGCGTAATTTATCGGCAAACTCTTTGTCAATGCCAAGCACCTCGGCGGCGGCGGAGACATTGGAGAAGGTCTCAAAAACGATTTGGTTGTCCATCGTTACGCCGTAAGTGATAGCGACGCCGTTGGCTTGATTTTCTGGCGAAGTAGAGGGCGCGATAACAAGTTTTTTACTCGCTGGCTCTTCGCAAAGAAAGTCGCTGTAAAATTGCGCTGCGCCTTTCATGACAGGGTAAATCTCGCGCAAAAAATCTTTATCGCCGCTGAATAAATAGTGTTCCCACAAGTGGCGGGTAAGCCACGCGCCGCCGCTTGGCCAGATGGCATAACTTCCGGAGTCAACGGGGCCTGTGATACGCCATAAGTCGGTGTTGTGGTGAGCGACCCAGCCGCGCACGCCATACATTGTTTTTGCGGTTTCTGCGCCGGCGACGGACAGGTCTTTTAGCATTGCGATAAGTGGTTCGGCACTTTTCGGCATATTGGCAACTTCCGCTGGCCAATAATTCATTTCCGTGTTGATGTTAATGGTGTGTTTGCTATCCCAAGGTGGAGCGAGATGTTCATTCCAAATCCCTTGTAGTGTAGCGGGTTGTCCGCCGGGCTGGGAAGACGAGATGAGCAGATAACGCCCGAAGTTAAAGAAGAGTGCGACGAGTGCGGGGTCGTTTGTTTTGTGAAAATTCTCTACGCGCTCTGCTGTTGTTTTGCTGATTTTGTCGGTGCTCGGACCGAGATTAAGAGAGGCACGGGAGAATTGTTTTTTATAGTTGTTTAAATGTTCTTGTATTAAAAGGTGTTCGTTTTTTTTGAGCGCGTTTTCCAGAAGTGTTTTTGCCTTTGCGTAGTCGTCGTCGGAGATGTCTCTATAGTTTTTATAATTGGTCGCGATAGAGATGGTGAAGGTGGCGCGCCGTGCGCCGGAGAGAGTGATTTTGCCGTCTTTGGTGGTGAGTGTTCCGCCTTGGTGTTTGATTTTAACGAGCACGGTGAACTTGACTTTTCCCTCGACGCCTTCGTGGTCGCCCGCTGTTGCGCGTAAGACGAGCGTGTCGCCGTTTTCGATAGTGATGTTTTGTTTCTTGTGTGGTGTTTTTAGGAAAGCGGTAAAGTTAATTGTCTCGTTTCTGTCTGCTTGGATTGTGTGAAAAATCACATCGTTTTTGAATGCCGCAATTGTCACGCTTCCCAATAAGCCGTCGTTTTCTGTTGCGTAGGCGCTTTTGACGATTGCTTGTTGCAAGTCGAGCCTACGCCAATAGTTTTTTATTTTTCGTCCTTTTGGAAATTCGATAAATAAATCGCCGACTGTTTGGTAGGGCATTCCTTGGGCGAAGAGGCGTGTGCGGCCACGTTCGGTGGCGACGGTATTTGCGGCGAGCGTGTGTGCGGCGCGGTGTTTGCCGGCGAACATCAATTCACGGATTTTGGGCAGTGCCGCCAGCGCGTCGGGGCTGTTGTTTGAGTAGGGCGAACCACCCCAGACGGTCGCTTCGTTGAGTTGGATGCGCTCGGTGTCGGTGCCGCCAAAAACCATCGCGCCGAGCCGCCCGTTGCCGACGGGCAGAGCCTCTGTCCAAATGTGAGCGGGCGCGTCGTAGAGGAGGGTGTTGTTGTGGAACGCGGCGATTTGTTCTTCGAGGCGTTTGTCGGAGCGAGACTGCACATCATCTTTAGCGGCGGCGAATGTCGCCGGAATGCCGAGTGAGCCGAGTGTGCTGGTGTTGGTAAAGCCGAGTGCGCCAGCGAGCAATGCCGCCGCGCCAAACGTGAGTTTTTTGAAGAGAGAGGGAGAAGTGTGCAAAAACATTTGGCGCGAGACAGGGGGGTGCGTGAAAGGTTCCGGTGATGCCCTCGTTCGTCACATGTCGGGAATGTTTGGGACGATTGTGGTCTAAAACAGACTTGCCCCGCCGCGCCGTTTCTCTGTCTTCGACGGCTTATCTGACGCAATCTGCGCACACTTCCAAAACGCCATGAATACAGCACCCGAAATCGCAGTCCTCTGCGGCGCCGTTTCTCCCGAGCGCGAGGTTTCGTTGCGCTCGGGCAAGGCGGTCGCAGATGCGTTGCGCGAAACTGGCGCACACCACGTCAGCCTGTTGCGTCTCGACACCAACACGCTGCCCGCGCGCCTCGACCCCGCACGGCACATCGTCTTCCCCGTCATCCACGGCGACTACGGCGAAGACGGTGGCATCCAGAGCGAGCTTGAGGCGCGGGGGTTCGCATACGCGGGTTGCGGCGCGGCGGCGAGCCGCGTCTGCATTGATAAAGCGGCGGCGCGGGAACGTTTCGTTGCCGCTGGGGCGCAGGTCGCGCCGGCGGTCGTTTTCAACTTTTCCAACGCGCCCTCCGCCAGCGAACTTGTGCGTCGCCTCGGCACGGATAGCGTCGTCGTCAAGCCCGTCGCCAAAGGCAGCAGCGTTGGCCTACACATTGTGCGCGGCGAGGCTGCGCTTGCCGCTGCGCTCGTCGTCGCGGCGGAGGAAGACAGGCGCGACGGCGCGGGCGAGTGGCTTGCCGAGGCGCGTGTTTTCGGACGCGAGATGACTATCGGCATTCTCGGCGGCGAGCCGCTCGGCATCGTCGAAATCTGCCCAAAGTCTGGGCACTACGATTACACGACGAAATACACCTACGGCGCGTCCGAATATATTTTTCCTGCCGAGGTGCCGCCTGAGACCGCCGCCGCCGCTGCCCGCGCTGCCGCCGCGATTTTCGCCGCCTGCGGTTGCCGCGACTTCGCCCGCGCCGACTTCATCCTCGGCTCGCCCGAAACACCCGCCGCCACCACCGCCGCCACCGCCGCCGCGTCTGCTCCCGCTGTCGTTTTTTTAGAAATCAACACCATGCCCGGCATGACTGCCACGAGTCTTCTCCCGAAGAGCGCGAGTTGCTGCGGCATCGGCTTCGCCCGTCTTTGTGCGCTCATGCTTGCGCCTGCGTTGCGCCGCTTCGGAGAACTCCGCGCCGCCGCCGCAAAACTTTCACCGCCAGCTCTGGCAAAAAACAAATGACACCATGAACACCCAGCACCCACACACCCACACGCCCGCCGCCGATGACATGGAGTATCCGCAGGGCTGGAAAACTTTGGCGGGCGACACGACGCCCGCCGCCGCCGCCGCGACCGCCCTCCGCCGCCGTCGCCGCGCCAATTTAGAGCGGCTCGCCATCCTCGGCGTCTTCGTGGCTTTTGCCGGCTTGGTAGCGTTCGCGTTTGCGAAGATGGTCGTGGGCGACGACGTCCCCGTCTCCCCTGTCGTCGTGAGTTTCAAATCTTACAAAACCCGTGAGTCTCACGCGTCTGGCAAGCCCGACGGCACGCTCACGAAGGAGTGGTTCCTCGAACGTGCGGGGATGCAAAACTCGCGCCGTGCGAGCGTCACGCAGATTAACAACGCGCTCGCGGGCGTCGCCCAGATAAAAGAGGTTGTCAAAAATAAACGGCACAGCACCGACGACGGCGTTGACGTCGAGGTCTTGGTGCGCAGACCGGTTTTCCGCCTCGCCTACCCGCCGTCCAAGCCCCGTGAGACATTGATTGTCGCCGACGACGGCGTTCTCTTTCGCGGCATCAACCTCGACAGTGTGCGCCGCCTCGCCTCGCTCCCGCTTCTGGAGGGCGTGAAAGACGCGCACATCACGCTTGACAAAGACTCGAACGCTGTTCTCCGCGCGCCCGCCTCCGACAAGTCGGGGAAACACTGGGGCATCATCGGCTCGCTCCCCTGTGCCGTGCGCGCCGCCGAGTTTGTGAAATACGCGGAGCATGTCGGCGGCGATAGGTTGACCCGCGAGTGGGAGAGCGTCTCCGTGGCCGAGTTTGCTGGCGGGGACCCCGACGTGGAAAACATCTGCCTGCGTGTGCGTCCGCGCCTCGGCAAACGGAAGGACTCCAAGCCGCGTATTGTCGAGATACAGTTCTCTGCCGCTACCGACGCCTTCCGCCGCGAGCTTCACCTCTACGCCGACGCAGACGGCGTGTTTAGCAAAGACGTCAAGCGCAACCTCGATGCCCTCGCTACGCGCCCTGTGCCCGTAGCTGGCGTGGACGCCGACTACGTGCTCTGCATGTTTTACGGTCACCACAACCCCACTGGCGGGGCAGACCGCCGCGCCCCGCGCCTCATCCATACCGCTACGCTCATCCCAGAGAGTGCCAGCCGAAACCTTCGCCAAAATCGCTAACCATTTTTCCGCCGCTATGCCCACGCCGCCTATCATCGCCGCCACCGACATCGGGACCGCCAAGGTCACGGTCTTCATTGCCGAGGCCGGCACCGGCCCCGGCGGAGCGCCGCGCATCATCGCAGCAGGGGAGACTTTGACCGGCCCAGACTGCATGAAAAAAGGTTTCATCCTCAATGCCGAGGAGACTTGTAAGCGCGTCCACGCCGCATTCGACGCCGCCGAGAAAATGGCTGGCGGCGGGCTTCGCCTTAAAACCTCTTTTCTCACGCTCTCCGGCTCGCACCTCGTCGGGCGCCTGTGCCCGGGCGTCGCCACCGTGACGGGTTCTGGCGGGACTGTTTGCGCCAGAGACACCGCCCGCGCTCGCTCCGAAGCCAAGAAGGTGGACGCCTTCCCGAAGGAGCGTTGGCCACACCACGTGCCCGTCGCCTATCTCTTCCAGCCCTACCGCATCAACAACACGTTTTTCAACAACCCGGTAGGGCAACCCGGACGCCACCTGCACTCCGATTGCTGGGTAGTCGCCGCAGATAGACGTCGCATGAAACTCATGCGCGACATCGTGGAGCAATACATCCAGAACCCCGAGGTCGTCGTCGCCTCCGTCGCGTCGGGGACGTTGCTCGCCGGCGAGGACAAGCGCCGCAACGGTGCCCTCGTCGTGGACATCGGCGCGGGCACGACAGACTTTGTTCTCTACCAGCGCGGCTGCGTGGTGATGACGGGCGTGTTGCCAGTGGGCGGAGACCACATCACCGCCGACCTCGCCGACGGGCTGAAGCTGCGCATCTCGCAATCGGGTGCCGACGGCCCCGACCGCCTTCGCGCCGAGGAGTTGAAACTCGCTTACGACCCGGGCGCTGCCGCCGCGCCGGACGCCAGCCCGTATGTCTGGCGTTTTGGGAACGGGCGTGTCGGCGACCGCCGCATCCCGCTGAGCTCCGTCGGGCAAGTCATCCGCGCTCGCACGGATGAGATTTTTCGCTTCGTCATGGCGCGGGTCACGAAGTTTGTGAAGGCTCCCAGCGACATCGCCGCAGGCATCATCGTCACGGGCGGCACTGCGAAGCTCGGCGGCATTTTGGACATCGCCACGCAGGCGACGGGGCTGGGTGCCCGTGCGGCAGAGTTTCCCGAATGGGTGCCCGCCGAATACGCCCGCCCCGAACACAGTGCCGCGCTCGGTGTGCTCCTCCACGCGCAACAACGCCTCGCCCGCCGTCGCACCGCGCCGAAACGCGGTGTGTTGCAAACGCTCAAACGTTGGCTGCGGTTTTAAGCCGCCAGTCTCCCGCTCTTCCGCGCTCTCTCTCCCTTTCTTCCTTCCTCTCTCTTCCTTCCTCGAACCGCAGAATGAAACCGCTAATCGTCCTCGTCGCCGCGCTTGTCGCAGCCGCCGCGCTTCCGCTGCTGGCGGCGCTCTCGCTCAAACAAGCATGGCGGCGCGGCAAGGTGCCTGCGTCTTGCGGGAGGAGCGGCGCGTTTTTCGCCTTGTTTCTGCTGCGCAAAGTGGGGGTGGAAAACGTGCATGTCGTCGAGGGCGGGCGGCTTTTTTGCGAGCGTTACAAGAGCGGCGAGCGCGACATCGTGCTCAGCAGCGAGGTGTATTCTGGCAAATCAATTTCGGCGTTGGCACACGCCGCATTGCAAGCGGGACACGCCTTGCGCCACCGCGACAACGCGCTGCCCGCCGTCCGCCTCGCGTGGTGGAGCGGGGTGTTGCGCCTGTTGGTGAACGCCGCGCCAGTGTTGTTCGGGCTGTTGTTTTTTGTCCCCGGCGGCGTGATGAAGTTTATCCCGCTGTTGGCGGCGTTTGGGCTGTTGCTGGCGGCAGCACAGGTGCTCACCTACCCCGCCGTCCGCGCCGCCGCCGAACGGGCGACAGGCGTCGTATTTGAGAAAGAGCTGCTCCAGCCCGAGGAGATGCCCGCCTTCCGCGACGCCCTCCGCGCCGCTTCCAAACGCCACCTCGCCGCCCCAGTTTTAGATTGCCTCTGGTTGCGCTGGCTTTGGTGACAAAAAAAGGAGGGGGGGGGGGGACGTTTAGAGGGTTTTCAGGGAAAGGAGGGCGTTTGTTTGGGCGATGATTTCGTTGTGAATGCGCGTGTCTAATTTGCGCAGCCAACGCTCCGGCAAGGCAGACACGCCCCAAAACGCACCAGCGAGTTGACCGGTCAACGCGCCGATGGTGTCGGCGTCGCCGCCACGGTTGATGGCCTCGACTAAGCATTCCTCAAAACTCGCGCCGTGGAAAAACACATCAAAAACCGTTTGCAATGTATCCGCCACGTAGCCGCTCACGCGCCCGGGCCAGGGGTCGAAAACGAAGGCAGGAAAACGCGCCGCAAGCTCGTCGGCGATTTCGCGGCAAGCCGCTCGCCCGCCACCCGCAAGCAACACGCGAGTCATGCGCCCGAGTGCCAGAGTCGCCGCATCGGAGAGGACGTGCCCGTGCGTGATGCGCGCCTGCGCCACGCTGCGCCGCGCAAACTCGGCGTCGCCCGCCTCGCCGTCCGGCGTGCCGAGCACCACAGGCAAGTTGCGCATCAACGCACCGTTTCCCGCATCCTCGCGCATCTCCTCGGCCTGCAAAATACCTGTTTGCAAATAACGCCGGATGCCGCGCCGGCAGGTGTTGCCGACATCTATCGGGCGGCTCCGCAGCCATGCGACGAAGGCGTCCGCCACGGCGCGAAGTTCCCAGCCGCCACTCGCAAGCATGGCACCGCCGAGGGCAAGGCACATCTGCGTATCGTCGGTGACTTGGCCGGGTTTGAGGCGTAGCCAACCACCGCCACACATCTGGTCGAGTCGCCCGTTGTGGGTGGCGCGGATTTCGCTCGGCAACATGAACTCCACCGGTGCCCCAAGCGCATCGCCCAGCGCAAAGCCAAGATACGCGCCCAGCGCACGCTCTTTGGCGGAGGGCAGCGACGACGCCGGCTGTGGTGGCAGCGGCGGTGGTTTTTCGGAAAACAGGAAGAGCTTCATTGCGGATACGGTGGGCGACGGGCGATGTGGCTATGTG
Source organism: Puniceicoccales bacterium (assembly GCA_031289285.1). Lineage (GTDB taxonomy): Bacteria > Verrucomicrobiota > Verrucomicrobiia > Opitutales > UBA953 > CALNBE01. The sequence goes on along the minus strand of JAITPT010000127.1, from coordinate 707 downwards.
GCTATGTGGCGACGATGCTGCGGCGGACGGCGCAGTTATTCAACGCCGACCATGACGGAGGACACCTTAACAGATGGAAAGGCTTTCGCGGTTTTGGGGAGTTTGCGTTCGTTTGCCACGCCGGAAGTTATACAGCCGGAGACCGCCACTCGGGGCGCGATAGCGATTGTGAACAATGCGGTAATCGGCCCTTCTGCCCTTTTTTGATGGTAGTGATTTTTTTCGGGAAGGATGTTGCGCGCACGGAGTTTCATCGTGCCGCAACGTGTAGCAGGATGTGTGCCAGAGCAGCGGGACGACGGGACGGCGGAGCGACAGGACTTAACTGCCGTTTTTAGGATTAAGGACTTTTCGATTGCCAGTTAGAATTAGTCACTAAAAATGCCCACATCGCCGAAAAGCTAAGCACCAGAATAAATAGACAGTCTAAAATAATGCTTGCATCTCTTAAGAAAAATTGTCCTCAATTTACTCGGTATAGCGACACTCCTATGGTTTTCGATACGCTGTCGCGGCGTTTGAGAAGCCGTGACTTTCCGTTCAGCTACTGGAACACTCTGAAACGCTCATGTCAGACAAGACCTTGCGGCACTCGTCCGCACGGGAAAAGTGACTGCTCAGTCCGACTGCTTGCTTTATGCTTGGTGCTTTGTGCTTGTGACGTGCTGGCTGATGTGAACTGCCTTATTTGTGACGGCGCATGGCGG
>JAITPT010000276.1 GCA_031289285.1 Puniceicoccales bacterium | reverse complement strand
TCGCTTTCGTCGCCGTGGTTGTCCCATGTCTTGACTTTCCAAAAACAGGTGGTGGCGGCGGGCAGCGGTTTGCCTGTGAACGGGACGCTCACGGAGTTGTCGGTGCGGAGCTTCCCGCTATCCCAGAGGTCGCCTTTGTTTTGGGCAAGTAGCTCGGCGGAAGAAGCGACGAGGATTTGGCAGGCGGTTTGGAGCGTGGCGGGTTTTGCGCTGTTGACATTCCAGCCGAATGCGGGCGTGGCGTTGCGGATTTCCACGGTTTGGAAATGTTTGGGCGCGACGTCGCGGGCGGGAAAAACTTTTTGCAGAGGGATGTCGGCGCGAAGTCCGTCTTTCCAAACGCAATCGGTGTGTTCGAGCAATTCGGTAGTGAGTCGGTCGGGCGCGGGCGCGGCGGCGTGAAGCGCGGACGGCGCGGCCAGAGCGAGGGCGAGGATTAGTAGGCGGGAGAGTCGAGAGTGTCGCATAGGTGGAACAAGACTTGAAACGCTGACGAATGTTCCCCTTTTTTTGGTTCCTCGCTACTTTGAGAGGAAGCTCTGACCCAAGCAGCCCCGCTCGGGGCGAGATTATCGGGTTGTCAGACGCTGGTGGTGTGTGTCTCGCTACAATCTCGCGGTGAACATGTGGTAGTCACCGCAAGGGAAAACTGCACGAACCGCATCGGAGTCAAGTGAAAAAAATGGCTGCCTTTTAATTCGCAAACAACAAATGGCCAAAATGTTCGCCGTTTTGTAAGTGCATGATTTATCACGCCTTCGAGAGGCGGATGCCTACTTCCCCCTCCTGCTCCCTCCCCCCCCCAACCTCATTGCACTGGCTTCTGGCATGTGCGCCGTCAATACTCCAACACTTCGCCGTCTGCGGTTTTTAGGGTGATGTGGTTGGCGTTGTTGGGACGTTGCGAGGGGACGGTGCGACCAGAGATTTGCGCGGCAAAACCAAGCGAGTTTGCCAAGGCGACAACAGCGGCGGCGTCCTCCAGCGCGACAAACACCTCCAAGCGCTGCCCCATGTTATAGACTTTGTGCATCTCGGCAGAGGTCGTGCCACTCGCTTTTTGAATGGCGCGAAACACCGGCGGGACAGGCAACAGGCTGTCTTTGACAAAATGCACACCCGTGCCGAAACGCAGGCACTTGGTCAACGCGCCGCCGCTGCAATGAACCAGCCCGAAAACCCGCGCCACACCCAGCTCTCGCAAGAGGCGCGGCACAAAAGGCGCGTAGGTGCGCGTCGGGCTAAGGAGCGCCTGCCCGATTGTTAGCGAGGAGCCTTCGAGCGGGTCTTCGAGACGGAAGGGGCCGCAATAGGCGAGTTCGGCAGGGATGCCCACGTCGTAGGTTTCTGGGTAAGTCTCGGCGTAGTATTTACAGAGCAATTCGTGACGCGCACTGGTAAGCCCGTTTGAACCAATGCCGCTGTTTTCGCCAAGCCCGCCCGCACCCGCCGCCGCCCCCGACTCCAGCGCGACAATCGCGAGACCCGGGCAGATGCGCGAGGCGTCTATCACGCTGTCGCGTTGCGGAACCGCCGTCGCGCAGGAGTCCACGGTGAGCGTCGCGGTGAGGTCGCCGACGTCGGCGGTTTCGCCGCCGCCGCTGCGGATGTCGAAGCCGTAGCTGCGCAGCGTTTCGAGAAACTCCTCCGCGCCGCTGATGAGTTCCGCGAGCACGGCGGCGGGGATGCGGCGGGCGTTGCGGTTGATGGTCGAGGAGAGCAAGACGCCGCCCGTGACACCCGCGCAGAGCAGGTCGTCAATGTTCATCACGATGCTGTCTTGCGCGATGCCGCGAAAGACGGAGGCGTCGCCAGTCTCTCGCCACCAGAGGTAGGCGAGGAGCGACTTTGTGCCGGAGCCGTCGCTGTGGGTGAGGTTGCAGCGGGCGGGGTCGCCCGTGAGAAAGTCTTCGGTGATTTTGCAAAACGCGCCGGGGAAAACGCCTCGGTCGAGCTTGTCCACAGCGGCGTGAACTTCGTGTTTGGAGGCGGAGACACCGCGCCCTGCGTAGCGTCCGGTGTCGGCGGTTGAAGCGGTTGTTTGCATGAACGGGAGCAAAACGCGGCAGCGTGTTTTTTCGAGAGAAAACAAGAAATGAGGAAGCGTGAGAGAATGAGGAAGCGGGAGGGGAACGGGGTTGAAACCACGGATGGGCACGAATGGGCACGAATGAGTGAGGAGAGGGAAGGTGTGGGAGGAAAGGGAGGAGAGTTTGGATTTTTATTTTTTTATTCGTGCCTATTCGTGTTCATCCGTGGTTCCTCCCACGTTCCTTTTATCCGGCTGTTCTCATCCGGCTGTCTTCTGAAAAAACGCGACGGTCTCTGTCAGGCCGCTGTCGAAGGAGTGCTTCGGACGCCAGCCAGCGGCGAGGAGCTTATCGGCGCAGGCGCGGGAGTGGCGCACGTCGCCAGCGCGTTCCGGCAAATGCTCAATGCGCGAGGGCGAGCTGGTGTCGGCGATGATTTTTTCCGCGAGTGCGCCAATGGTTGTCACCGCGCCGTAGCCTGCGTTGAAAACGCCCGTCGCCCCCGGCGTCTCCGCCAGAAAAACGAGCGCACCGACGATGTCTTTGACGTAGATGAAATCGCGCGTCTGCCCGCCGTCGCCAAAGATTGTGAGCGTCTCCCCGCGAAGCGCGCGCCCGATGAAAATCGGCACCGCCGCTGCATACGCGCCCTTCGGGTCTTGGCGCGGCCCGAAGACATTGAAGAAGCGCACGCTCGCCGTCTCGAGGCGCCCGTCGGCGGAGAAGAGCGCGTTGTAGTATTCGCCGTCGAGCTTGGTGATCGCGTAGGGGCTTTTGGGCGCGGGCACCGCCGTCTCGGTCGTCGGCACGGCGGGCGCGTAGCCATAGACTGCCGCCGAGCTGGCGAACACGAGTTTGCGCACGCCCGCCTCTGCCGCTGCCTCGAGCACGTTGAGGTGGCCGAGCACGTTGATTTTCGCGCACTCCGTCGGTGCCGACACCGACTCTGGCACACTCACCAATGCGGCGAGGTGAAACACGTAGTCCACGCCCTCGACGGCGCGGCGCACGAGGTCGCGGTCGGTGACGGAGCCTTCGATGAACTCGACGCTGCCGAGGCCGTCGAGGTTGCGCCGGAAGCCGGTGCGGAGGTTGTCGAGCACACGCACCTCGGCGTGTCCGTGGTAGTGTTCGGCGATATGGCTGCCGATAAATCCGGCGCCGCCTGTGATGAGAACTCGCATGATGCGCGGGATGGAAAAAGTTTTCTCGCAGGAAGGGAAGGCGCGAGTTGCGCGGGAAACGCACGTCCGTCGCGCCGTCGCGTGTATTCAGTTTCCAACGACAAGACCCGCCGCGACGCCGTTTTTCGTGCGTGGGAAATGTATTCAGTTTCCAACGACAAGGCCGTTTGCGCTGCCCACTGCGACGTCGCTGCATCGCCGCTTGTATTCAGTTTCCAACGACAACGCGCCGCCGATTTTTTTTGCGCGAGCGGACGCGCAGCCCGACACGCGCCCGCTCGAAAACGCCGTCAAAAAAAATGACCGCCGCACGATTTTTTTACCCCGCTCCCCGCGCTGTCTGCGAAAAAATTACCGCCGAAAGGCCAAAAAACTGCCCAAAAAACGCCCCTGCCGCCAAAAAAAATACATCTTAACCGCTTGATTTTTAGACGGTTAATGTTTTGGGAAAAAATTATTTTCAAAAAAGTTCAAAAATCGCTTGCGCAAAGCGGAGAAATCCTCATTGTCGCTCCTGTCTCCTCCGAGAGGGGGAGATTTCTCCTAATGGGAGATGGGGTATAACAACGAGATAAGATAGACAAAAATAGGGCGGGCTGCTTAGGGGTAGGCAGCCCGCCTTTCTTTTTCAAAATCCCAAGCCCCACGCAAACCTCCCTGCCCCACCTGCCCTCTCCACCGCCCTCCGCCGCTGTTTCTGCTGCGGGGGATTTTTTTCGGGCGACATTCTGCGCATTCAGCGGTCAAACGCGCTTATGGCCACGCCCGAAAAACAAACCGCCACCGAGGTTCACCCGCTCGACGCCATCGTCAACCGCCGCCTCGCTCAAAAAGGAATTGCCGCTGCGCCGCTCTGCACCGATGCCGAATTTCTGCGTCGCGTGTGCCTCGACTTTTCCGGCGCGTTGCCCGGCGCGAAGAAGAGCCGCGAGTTTCTGCTCGACCCCGCGCCCTCCGCCGACAAGCGCCGCCGCCTCGTCGAGTGGGCGCTCGCTCGCCCCGAGTTCGCCGACTACTGGGCGATGCGCTGGTGCGATGTCTTGCGCGTCAAGAGCGAGTTCCCCAGCAATCTCTGGCCGAACGCCGTCCAAGCCTACCATGCGTGGCTGCGTGCCGCCTTCGCCGCCGACCACCCGTTTGACGAGGTCGCCCGCGAGATGCTTCTCTCCTCCGGCAGCAACTTCCGCAACCCGCCCGTCAACTTCTACCGCGCACTGACGCGCCGGACGCCTGACGAAATCGCCGCGCAAGCCGCCATCGTTTTCATGGGTGTGCGCCTCGCGCCCGGCTCGCCCGATGCGGAGGGCTTCGCGGCGTTTTTCACCAACGTCCGCTACAAGGCCACTGGCGAGTGGAAAGAGGAAATCGTGTATTTTGCGGAGAACTGGCCGGCCTACCGCAGCCCGCGCAGCACGACGTTTGTCCGCGCCAAGTTTCCCTTTGAGCGCCAGCCCCTCTTCCCCGGCCCCGCGCTGCCCGCCGCCGCCGCTGCGACGCGCCGCCGCGACGGTTTTGCCGCCCCGCGCGAGAGCGAAAGCGCCGCTGCTGCTCGGCGTCGCGCTGCCGCTGCGCCCGTGACCCCGCCCGGCACGAACCCGCAAAAGCTCGTCGCCGATTGGCTGGTCTCCGCGAAGAACCCGTGGTTCGCGGCCAACTACACCAACCGCGTCTGGGCGGCGCTTTTCGGGCGCGGCATCGTCGAGCCAGTTGACAACGCTGGCCCCGCCAACCCGCCTGCCGACCCTGCCTTGCTCGCGCTTCTCGCCCGCCAGTTTCGCGAAAACCAGCACCGCCTCCGCCCGCTCCTGCGCTTCATCGCCACCTCGGAGACTTACCAGCGCTCGTGGCGGCGCAACGCCTCCAACCGCGCCGACCGCGAGTGTTGGTCGCACCGCGTCCCGCGCCGTCTCGACGCCGAAGTGCTCGCCGACGCCATCGGTTCTCTCACGGGTGCGCACGAGAAGTTTTCCAGCCGCATCCCGGAGCCGCTCGCGTTTTGGCCGGAGGACTTCCGCGCTGTCCAGAACCCCGACTCCAGCGTCACCACCTCGTTCCTCGACATGTTTGGGCGTCCGTCTCGCGACACCCCGTTTGTGCATGAGCGCGACATCTCGCCCTCGATGGCGCAGGCGATTTGGCTGCTCAACTCAAGTGCGCTCAACGCGAAGATTGAAAAAAAGGGCGGCGGTGTCCCGCGTCTTGCTCGCGCCTTCGCTGCGCCCGAAAAACATCCTGCGCTTGCCGACGAGCTTTATCTCGCCTTGCTGGCACGCTTCCCAAGCGAGAAGGAGCGCACCCGTGTGGTGCGCCATCTCGGCGACGCCGCCGCTGGGAAAACATTTCTCGCCCGCGTCTGCGATGTCGTCTGGGTGCTCATCAATACGAAGGAGTTTTTGCACAATCACTGATGCCGGCCCCGAAGAGACGGCAGTCGCAGTGTAGCACAGACAATCCTGTCCGAGGGCGAAGCGTCGCCAAAGGCGACGACAACACAGACAGGATTGTCTGTGCTACACTGCCACCGCCCGCTGGGCGTTTTCCCTTTTGTAAAAATCGCGTCACGCAGGGACAGGGGGCTTGCGGGCGGCAAAAAAGTCCGCATGGTTTCGCGGCGTCTGGGGATTAATTCCATAGGGGTAATGGATCCCGGACGTTATTCAAGGCGGGCGAGAAGGGGTTCTCGTCCGCCTTTTTTTTGCGCATGTTTTGCACACGCTTTGCACACGTTCTGCTCGCGTCTTGCGTAGGTTTCACGCCTTGGCGACGAAGGCGTTCATGGCGTCAAGCTGGGCCTCGATGGAGCGCACCATCGCAAATTGATTGCGGCAACGGTCGAGGTTGTGGCGCGGGTGTGCGACCTTGAAATACGTGTCGCCCTCTAAGTAGTCCGTCAAGAATCGCAGGCCGACCTCGAAGGTCATCAGTTTGCCGCTAAACGCCAGCAAGTCTTTTTCCGTCTGCGTGAGCGAGTCGCCCAGAGACTCCGTGTAGCCGCGCACAAGCGCCTCAAAGTATCCCTGCCGACACGCCACTTTGGAGAGGTCGGTCTCGTCTTCTTTCGCCGCTGCCGCCGTGGTGCGCACCATGTCGCCGAAGTCGTAGAGCGCACTACCGGGCATCACGGTGTCGAGGTCAATCACGCACATTCCCGCCTCGGTGAACTCGTCTATGAGCACGTTGTTGAGCTTGGTGTCGTTGTGCGTGACACGTTCGGGGATGTCGCCGCGCACAAGGGCGTCGGTGACGATTGCGCAGTCTTTTTCGCGGGCGAGGACAAAGGCGATTTCGTCTCGCACGTCGGCGGCGCGGTTGTGGGCATCGGCGGCGAGGGCTTTTTGAAAATTGGCAAAACGCCAGGGCGTGTTGTGGAAGTCGGGGATGACATCCGCGAGGCGCCCGCCGCCCAAATCGGTGAGCAGGTTGGTGAAGTTGCCAAAGGCTTTTGCCACGGCAAAGGCCTGCGCCTCGTGCCCGACGACATCGTAGGCGGTGACGCCCTCAATGAGGATGTAGCAACGCCAGTAGTTGCCGTCGTCGTCGCGAAACCACTCTTCGCCGCTATACGTCGGCACGAGCGTGAGGGCGCGGCGGGAGGCGTCGCGCACACCGGCGGCGCGGAGTTTGCCGCGTAGGTGGCGGCAGACGCGAGAGACGTTTTGGAGCAGCGCGACGGGGTTTTTGAAAACGACGTGGTTGACGCGCTGGACGATGTAGCGCACCCGCGCTCCGCCTTGGTTATACATGGCAGAAAACGTGTCGTTGATGTGACCACTCCCGTAGGGTTTCGCGGAAATGTAGTCGCCGAGAATGTCGAAGTTCGTGGCAATGGCGCGGAGGTCAAAGGACATGTGCGCGATGGAACGCAAACGCGCCGTTGGCGCAATCGCATAGTGGCAAAGGGCTATTTTCCCAAGATGGCGGCGGCGAAGGCGGGCTTGTCTGCCGCTTTGAAAAAGGAGGTGCCCGCGACGAGTGTGTCTGCGCCAGCGCGGCGGCAGGCGAGCGCGGTGTCCGCCGCAATTCCGCCGTCAACTTCGATGCGGTAGCTGTGCCCGCCCTCGACGCGCCAGCGGGCGAGCGCGGCTATTTTTTCGACGACGCTGCCGATGAAGTGTTGGCCGCCAAAGCCCGGATGCACGGTCATGGCGAGCACGAGGTCGGCGTCGGCAAGCAGGTCGCGGACGGCTTCCGGCGGCGTCCCCGGGTTGAGCGCAATCCCCGATTTGAGGCCGAGCGCACGGATTGCCCGCAGGGTGTCGCGGTGCGGATATTGCGGCTCGATGTGGATGGTCAGGCCGTTCGCACCGGCGCGGGCAAACGCCTCGATGTATTTGTGCGGCTCGGCGAGCATGAGGTGGGTGTCGAAGTGGAGCGTCGCGAGCGGGCGCAGGTCGGCGACGGTTTTGGGGCCAAAGCTGATGTTGGGGACGAAGTGGCCGTCCATGATGTCTATGTGCGCCCACGCCAGACCGGCGCACGCGATTTCCGCAAGGCTCGCGCCCAGCGCGGCGTGGTTGCCCGCGAGCAGCGAGGGAGCGAGGATGAGTTCGTTCGGGACGGCGTTCATGCTTTCGGAAAAGCGCGGAAGTAAGCCGCAAGTAGAAAAGGGTGAAAAGGGATTTCTAAGCCGCAAGCCGCCGATGGCTGCTGCGCACCCGGGTTCAACCCGGATTCCGCTTTTGGGCGGCGCGGATTGCGCAAGATTTTGGAGCAGATGCGCGTTGGGACTTTCCGACGTAATAACAGAGTTATTTCGAGTAAAGTAACAACGCGCAGATGCCCAAAAGATTGTGCAAGACGTGCCAGCCGCAAAAGCGGAATTCGGGTTCAAAAGAATTGCGGAGATTTTCTTTGCCACGCTGCCGCCCGCGCTCTATGCCCCGCAGTATGCTTTCACTCGCCCGCGCACTTGCTCGCCCGATACGCCTGATTCCACTCTTTGCCCGACTCTTCGCGCTGCTTGCCCCCGTCGTTTTTCTGGCGGGTTGCGCGGCACCGCAATACAGCATCATCGAACTCGGCACACCCTATTCGCTCCGCTACGCCGTTGTCGTTTCCCAAGAAACCCTCGCCCTCGCAGACTGGCGCGAGGTCGCCGAGACTTTTGCAAAAAACCGCAACGCAAAACTTTTCACCTACAAGACCGCCGCCGGCGTCGCCTCCGTGCGCGAGAAGCTCGCGGCGGAGATGCCGTTCTACACGGCCTTCGTCGCCCGCCCCGAGGAATGCGGCAGAGCTTACATCGCAGAAATCCACCGCCTCACGCGGCGGCTCGACGACGACCCGTGGCTCGATACGCAGTGGGGCGTCATCACCGGCACCGACGCCGCCTCCGCCGCCCAGCTTGCCAACGCCGCACCGCCGTTGAAAATCCAGCGCGCCCTCTCGACCACCAAGCTCGATGACCGCTCGTTCTCCGAATACTTTTCGCTCAGCGACGACACGCCCGGCGGCTGGAGTTGGAAAAAGCCCGACGGCACATTTCCGCGCGGGTGCGACGACCTCGGCAAACCGGAGGTGGCGGCTTGGGCAGAGCATTTCAACACCTCGCCGGACTTGGTTGTCACCTCTTCCAACGGCGGCGAAAACTTCGTCGAGATGCCCTACGGGCGCGGCGCGGTGCGTGTCAGCGGCGGCTTACTCCACGCCATCGCCGACCTGCGGCAGACGGAGCCGTCGCCCGACGCCATGCCGCTTCTCGCGTCCAATAGCCCCAAGGTGTTTTTCCCAGTCGGCAACGGTTGCGCGGGCCACATCACCGGCAAAGACAGCCTCGTGCCCGTGCTGACGAGCAAATACGGCGTGCGCCAAATCGCCGCCTACACGGTGCCCACCGTCTTCGGGCGCGGCGGCTGGGGCGTGCTCAATCTCTGGCAAACATTGCCCGGGCGAAATTCGTTCATCGAGTCCTTCTTTTTTAACCAGCAACACATGCTCCACGACATCACGCAAATCACGCCAGACGCCCTCGAATACAAGCCCGTCTTCGGCGAGGGCGAGGCGAGCTTCGCGGGGCATGTCGCCGCGATGGTGGACGCTAAGCTGAAGTTTGACCCGCGTAACTTGCGGCGCGGCGGCACACGCTCGCCCGATTACCAGCTCGCCGGATTGCTCTGGGACATAGATACCGTCGCGTTCTACGGCGACCCCTCGTGGCAAGCGACCTTCCGCAGCTCGAAGGAAATCCCCGGCTTCGTCGCCGTCGGCCTCACCTCACGCGGCACCGAGCACGTCCTCTCGATGGAAGTGCGCAACCCCGCGATGGCGTTACAAAGCACCGCGCCCATCGGCCTGGTGTTCACGACGCGCCTCAAAAACATCGCCCTGCTCGAAGGCAAAGAATACGGGCCAATCATCGCCGATAACTTCATCCTCATCACCAACCCCAAGCCGCGCAGCGGCGAGAAAGAGATTATCGTGCGCTTCAGAGGCGAACCGATTTTGCCCAGCAAAAACACGCCCGCCACTGGGGCCGCTGCTGCTGGGGCTACTGGTGCTGGGGCTACTGGTGCCGCTGGCGCTGGGAAGAAGTGACGGGCGGCGCACGGTGTCGCGCACGGTGCGCATGTCGTCGCTTGCGGTTGCAACATTTTCCGCCAACGCGGGTCAAACTCCCCTGCGCGTTTTTCAACAAAAACGCCGCAGTCCCGCAGACGCCGATTCGGTGCGCCTGCCGCCGGACAAGACAGTTCCTCACCACTCACCTACTCAACACCTACTCAAAAAAACTACTATGTTCAGACGCGACTTCATCACCTCCGCAGCCACCTTGGCAGCGGGCTTTTCACTCGGCGGGCGAACGCTTTTCGGCGGCGTCAACGTCAAAGGAGCCAACGACCGCATCGTCCTCGCCCTCGTCGGCTGCGGCGGACGCGGCCTCAGCACCATCATCAACTGTTGTAAAATCAACAAAAACGTCGTCATCAAAACCGTGTGCGACGTGAACACGACCAAGCTCGCCAAAGCCGCACGCGAGGTCGAAAAAAACTTCAAGAAACGCCCCGAAACGACGACCGATATGCGGACAATTTTTGCGGACAAAGAAGTTGACGCCGTGTGGGTCGCCACGCCTGAGCACTGGCACGCGCTCGCCTCCATTTGGGCGATCCAAGCGGGCAAAGACGTCTATGTCGAAAAGAACCCGACCGTGAACATTTGGGAAGGGCGCAAGCTCGTCGAGGCCGCCCAAAAACATAACCGCATCGTGCAAGTCGGTTTCCAAAACCGCAGCGCGCCCTACGGCTTCACCGCCCGCGACTACATCAAAAGCGGCAAGCTCGGCCAGATTGTCACCGTCAAATGTTACAACCTACTCGACGGCGGAAAGTTCACCGAGGCCCCCAGCAGACCCGTCCCGAAGTGGCTCGGCGATGAGGGCTGGGACCGCTGGCTCGGGCCGGCTCCCGCACGCCCCTACTCGCCAAGCATCGCCGTCGAAAACGGACGCGGCGGCTGGGGCAATTACTGGGCATACAGCGGCGGCGGTCTCGCCGACGATGCCTCGCACGTCGTGGACCTCGCCCGCCTCGTCATCGGCGACCCTGCGCACCCGAAGTCTGTTTATTGCTGGGGCGGCAACAAAGTTTTTGGCGGCAAACGCGAGACGCCGGAGTTTCAATCCATCATCTACGACTTTGGCGATTTCTCGCTAAGTTGCGACAATGCCTGCGCCACTGGCTACATGACCAAAACTCCCGGAAAGGTGCGTCAGGACAAACGGCTTTTCCCCACTTGGCGCAACAACTCCACGCGCACCGAAATCTACGGCACCAAGGGTCTCATGTTCCTTGGGCGCCACGGTGGCGGCTGGCAGGTCTTAGGGCCGAAAAACGAAATCGTCGCCGAAGACGGCGGTGTGATGCCTGACCGCGAGCACCAGTTGAACTTTATTGAGTCGTTGCGGACGCGCAAAGCCCCCAACGGCGAGGTCGAGCAATGTCACCGCAGCGCGACGCTCATTCACTTGGGCAACATCGCTTATCGGGTTGGCAACAAGCATCTGCTTTTTGACGGCAAGGCCGAGCATTTCACCAACAACGAAGATGCCAACGTCCTCGCCCGTGGCACCTACCGCAAAGGCTACGAAATCCCAGAAAAGGTCTGATTTCGTGGAAAACGACCCACGGAACGCGAAAACGACTCTCGTGTTTCGTCATTTTGAACCCGAAAACCGCGCAGGCGGTTTTCGGGTTTTCTGCGCACAAACGGCCAAAACGAATAAAGTGCCAGACGCTTTTTCACTTGCATTGTCTGTTCTTTGCGAAAAGCGAACTTGCCTTGCCAGCCACAGCACAGGCGCGTGTGTGTGGCCGGACATCTCGCCCGTATGTGTGCGGCACCAGCCGCTGCCTCCCGATTCCGAATAAAGTGCCAGACGCTTTTTCACTTGCATTGCCTGTTCTTTGCGAAAAGCAAACTTGCCTTGCCAGCCACAGCACAGGCGCGTGTGTGTGGCACGGACGTCTCGCCCGTATGTGCGCGGCACCAGCCGCGCCTCCCGATTCCGAATAACCCTAAAAACGGCAGTTAATGCGGACGGTTTTAGGATTATCGGATGTCCCTGCGACCCAATGGCAAAATCTTTAGTCTGGTTAATTATTCGGAAAGAGGAGGGGGTAGGGGGAAGCGAGGGAAAGGGAGAAGTAAGTATCCGCCTCTCAACTACGCGATAAATCATGCACTTACAACACGGGCAGCATTTTGCCCATTTATTGTTTGCGAATTAAAAGGCAGCCATTTTATTACTTGACCTCGCTGTAGTTCGTGCAACTTTCCCTTGCAGTGCATACCACGTTCCCTCTACGAAATTGCAACGGAATACACACCACCAGCATCTGGTAACCCGATAATCTCGTCCCATGCGGGGCTGACTACACTTGAGTTCCCACTCAAAGTAGCGAGGAACCAGATTTTCTCGGGCTGGCGGCGTGAATGCCACCAGCACAACTGGAACCTGATGACGAGCGGCGTCGAGGGTGGGTGCATGAGGCAGGTGCAGGACAGAAGGACGGCGGAGTGGCAGCAGCAGCGGCGACGGCGGACGATGGTGAAAACGAAAAAGCGTCTGGCACTTTATTTGCCTTTGCCCCTTCATTTGCCCTTATTTGTTTTATTCGTTTGCGAGGCACTTTTTCCTTGCGCGAGGGCGGCAGGCAGGCAGGCTCCATGCCCGTTGCTTGCACCGGATTTTTCCAGCGGTCATTTTTTGGTTGCAGCCCCCGCCTTTGGGGTCAACCGCCCGCAGCCGGCCACCCAACTTTCAGAAACAAACCTACGGCTCAGCCGGAATCGTTTGCAACGCCAGCGCCCCACGCGCTCCGTTTCTCAGTCGAACGATGCCGCGCCGCCCGACTTTTTTCATCCATCCCAAGCTATCCGCATGAGCGATTATTCACAGGAAAACACACAACCCGCGCCCGCCAGCAACGACGACGCCACTAACGCCGCCGTCGCCAATGTAGCCGCCGTCGCCAGCCTTGCCGCAACACCTGCGGACACCCGCGCCCCCAACAGCGGCACCCCCGACGCCGTCGCGACTCCCGCCGACAACACTGGCGAGCGTCCGCCCGCCACCGAAAACGACGCCCCTCGCAACGACCCACCTTACCGCGACCCTTCCTACCAAAACCCGCCCCGCAACAACCCGTCCCCTCGCCGCGACTCGCCCTACCGCGATTCCCCCTACCGCAACTCGTCCCGCCGCGACGCTCCCCGCTACGACTCGCCCCGCCGCGATTCCTACCGCGAGCCGCCGCGCTACCCGCAACAGCAGCCCAAGCCGCAGACCGAAATCATCACGGTCGAGGGCATTTTCGAGCCGGACAAAAAAGAGAACGGCGTGCTCGTCGCCACCAAGCGTGGCGGCAGACCGCGCCCCACCGACCCCTTCGTCGCCCGCGACATCGCGAAACGTTACCGCCTCAAACGCGGCTCCTACATCGTCGGCAAGGCCATCCACGACCCACGTCTTTCCAGCACAAAACTGCGCGATGTCGAAACCGTTGACGGCCTCCCGCCCGAAGCGCGCGCCCGCTGCCTCGCCTTCACCCAGCTTACGAGCGTCGCGCCCGACAAACAGCTTCACCTCGAAACCAAAGACGGACGCCTCACCAACCGCGTGATAGACCTCTTCTGCCCCGTCGGCAAAGGCACCCGCGGCGTCATCGTCGCCCCGCCTCGCACTGGCAAAACCACCCTCCTCAAAGACATCGCGCAGGGCGTTTTCGAGAACCACCCCGAGTGCAAAGTCATGGTGCTCCTCGTTGACGAGCGCCCCGAAGAGGTCACCGACTTCCGCCGCGAGTTGCCCCTCGCCGAGCTTTACGCCTCGTCCAACGACGAGGATGTCCACAGCCACATCGCCGTCGCCGAGTCTTGCGCCGAACGCGCCCGCCGCCTCGTCGAAGCCGGTGCCGAAGTCGTCTTGCTGATTGACTCGCTCACGCGCCTCACCCGCGCCTACAACAACGCAAAAACGGGTTCCGGCAAAACCATGTCTGGCGGCATTGACTCACGCGCACTCGAAAAACCGCGCCAGATTTTTTCCAGTGCCCGCAACACCGAGGAAGGCGGCAGCCTCACAATCGTCGCCTCCGCCCTCGTGCAGACCGGCAGCCGCATGGACGACCTCATTTTCGAGGAGTTCAAAGGCACGGGAAATATGGAGATGGTGCTCGACCGCAAAGTGGCCGAGCTACGCATCTGGCCCGCCTTCAACCTCGCCGCCAGCGGCACCCGCAAAGAAGAACTGATACTCGCACCAGAAGCGTTGGAGGCCGCATCGTTCCTGCGTCGCGCAATGTCCGGTGCGGGCAAAATCGAGGACATCGCCGAGTCCATGACCGAGCGCCTCGCCAAGACCAAAACCAATGCCGAGTTCGTCAAAATGATTCTCAACAAATAACCGGCGGCGGCGACGACGGCGACGGCGTGGAAACTCCGGCGACCGCCAAGCCCGCCGCACCGCCGCCATTCCACCATTCCGCTCCGTCCGCTCCCCTTCAAAAAAACGCGCCGTGAAAACCCAGACCGCCGCACCGGATTGCACCGATTGGAAAACCGCCGCGACGGCGCTGGCGGCCCTGCTCCCCGCCGCCGCGCTCGACGCCGAAGCAGCGGCGCGACTCGACGCCGACAGCTGCGGCAACAACGGCAGCGACGGCGGCGCAAACAACAGCGTGAACACCCCCGCCCGCCTCGCCGTCGCTTGCTCTGGCGGTGCGGACTCGCTCGCCGCGCTCCTGCTCGTGTGGGCGCATTTCCCGAAATGGCGCGGCAAAATCTCCGTCCTGCACTACGACCACGGCACCCGCCCCGAATGCGCTGGCGACGCCGCCTTCGTCGCAAACGTCGCCGCCGCGCTCGGCGAACAATACGTCGCTGGCTCGCTCGCCCGCGACACCGGCGCGTCCGCCAATTCACCCGTCAACCCGCCCGCCACCGAGGCCGCCTTGCGCGACCTGCGCCTCGCGTTTTTCCGTCGAACATGCCGCGCCTGCGCTGCCCCGCTCCTCGTCGAAGGCCACCACCTCGGCGGCGTCGCCGAGACGGCCCTCATGCGTCTCGCTCGTGGTGCGGGCACGGCGGGCCTCGCTGCCCCGCGTCCTGTCCAAAACTTTTCCGGCGGTTTGGCGGTTGTCCGCCCGCTGCTGTCGCTCGCCAAACATCGCATCCTCGACGCCCTGCGCCAAACTGGCGTCCCGTGGCGCGAGGATGCCTCCAACGCTGCCGACGCCCACCTGCGCAACCGCCTCCGCCACGTGGTCGTCCCTGCTTGGGCGGCGGCAAACAGCGGTGCGCAAATCGCCACCGCTCCCGAAACGGAAACGCTCCTCGCGGGTGTCGCCCGTTCGCGCCGTCTCCTCGCCGAAGACGACTCCGCCTTAGAAACATGGCTCGACTCCCTCTGGCCCTCGCTCACGCAAACAGACACGCGCCCCATTCAGTTCGGTGAACGGCGTTCACACCGCGTCGCCTTCGACTGGGCACCCCTCGCTGGTTTGCCTGTTGCCTTGCACCGCCGCGCCCTACGCCGCGCTCTGCTCGCCGCCACGCCCACCGCCCCAAGTCTCCGCCCCGACCGCGTTGACGCCCTCGTCGCCGCCATCACCGCAAGACGTCCTTTTGCGCACGAGTTTCACAACAACGCCAACGCCACCACGACGCGCCTGTGCTTTGAGCCGCACACCGGAAAACTTTTTGTCGAGACCGCGCCGCTTCCGTCGCCGCCGCCCGCTGGAACGGGTTTGCTCGCGGCGGGCGTGTGCCTCTTTTGGCCGACGGGCGACTCGCCCCCGTGTCTCCTCGAAGTCCGCCGCATCGCTCTCTCGCCGGAATTGTTCGCCGAGATTTGCGCCGGAAAGTTTCCGCCCACCGAAACCGTCTTTCTCGCCGAACCCGCAAACGCTGCTCCCGCCGTCGCGTCCGCCACCCCATCCGTCGCTCCCGCCGTCGCATCCGCCGCTCCCGCCGTCGCATCCGCCGCCGTCTGTTTCCATGTCCGCCCGTGGTGTGCGGGCGACACCTACCGCCCGCTGGGTGCGCCCGGTTCGCGCAAACTCGGCGACATCTTCACCGACAAAAAAATCCCGCCTTTTGTCCGTCTCCGCCTCCCCGTCGTCTGCGACTCCGCCACGGGCGCGATACTCTGGATCCCCGGTTTGCCGCCTGCGCACGACCACCGCCTCTGCCCCAGCGACCGCTCCGCCCTCCGCCTAACATGGCAATCCCCGTCGCCCCAAAAATAGAAACAAGCCACCCTCCGCGCTGTGTGCAGTAGCCGCCACGACGGGATAGGCCCCATAGGACTTATACCTGTTACACCGAAAAACGGTCTTTAGCCTAAGAACGGCAGTTCAGCGGGAAGGGTTTGCGCAAGATTTTGAGACGGCTGTGGTTTGCGCTTTCCCGACGCGCACCTTGCGGTGCGTGGAGCGGAAAGCGCAAGCCGCAGACGGCCAAAAGATTGTGCAAAACCGCCCGCATTAACTGCCGTTTTTAGGTTTAGCGGGGTGGTGATTTTTGAGAGGCGAAACGAGCGCGGTTTTATGGGGTGCGATGGCAGAGGATGCGAAGTGATAGTCACACACGCCGCCGACCCCCGTGCCCTCCCGCCACAAGCCGCCCTCGCCGCCAAACTAATCGCCACCGCTGAACGCTACATCGCCAGCATCAAATAACCAACCACCTCAATTCAGCGCCGCAAAAACCAACAGCCCAGCAACCAGCACAGCCGAGCCGTAAAACATCAGATAGATGGTAAACATCACGCATTTTTCATTCACAACCATAACACCACCGAACTAACAAAACCGCTCAAACGCAACACCAATGCCAGACATAAAATTCGACATCTCCGTCAACCCAGGTGACTTCGTTGCCAAAACACTCGCCTGTAAAGGAAGCGTGGACGGCTTCCGCAAATCCCTCACCAACGTCCAAACTCAATTCGCAGGAAACGTCAAAGGGAGCGCAGAAAGGAAAAAGGGTCTGGCACTTTATTGCATTCTGGCACTTTTTCATACTGGTTGCGGATGCTTGCGGTGTCTGCAAAAGCGGTGTTGGTGCTCATGCCGCGCTTTGCCATCGCGCTCCACAAGTGCTGTGCTTACCAGCCCCGTGTCGAACGAAAATCGGGAGTCAAAGGAAAAAGGGTCTGGCACTTTATTGCATTTTGGCACTTTTTCATACTGGTTGCGGATGCTTGCGGTCTCTGCAAAAGCGGTGTTGGTGCTCATGCCGCGCTTTGCCACCGCGCTCCACAAGTGCTGTGCTTACCAGCCCCGTGTCGAACGAAAATCGGGAGTCAAAGAAAAAAGGGTCTGGCACTTTATTGCATTCTGGCATTGTGCGTAATGCACAAGGCGTAATTGTCAGGTTGATGAGTAGTGACGGTGTGTGCTCCGCGATAATCCTACTGTGTGCGAAGCTGCGTGTGAGGTTGTGGGTCTAATGGTCACAAGCGATTGGGGAGTCAAGTAGAAAAAATGGCTGCCTTTTAATTCGGGCACAACAAATGCGCAAAATGTCTGCTGCGTCGTAAGTGCATGATTTTTCGAATGTTCACAAAGTAATCCAAAATCCTGC
>JAITPT010000121.1 GCA_031289285.1 Puniceicoccales bacterium | reverse complement strand
GGCAACAGGGGCTTTTGCAGGAAGCGGTGTTTCTTCGGCAATCAGTGCCTTTTCGCCATGCGGTGGCGTTTCGCCAACAGGGGCCTTTGCAGGAAGCGGTGCTTCTTCGGCAATCAGTGCCTTCTTGCCAACAGACACCTTTT
Source organism: Puniceicoccales bacterium (assembly GCA_031289285.1). Classification (GTDB taxonomy): domain Bacteria; phylum Verrucomicrobiota; class Verrucomicrobiia; order Opitutales; family UBA953; genus CALNBE01. The sequence goes on along the minus strand of JAITPT010000121.1, from coordinate 10,881 downwards.
CGCTATGCGGTGGCGTTTCGGCAACAGGGGCTTTTGCAGGAAGCGGCACTTTCTCGCCAATCTGTGTCTTTTCGCCATGCGACACTTTTTCACCAGATGGCACTTTCTCGCCAATCAGTGCCTTTTCGCCATGCGGCACTTTCTCGCCGGATGGCACTTTTTCGCCAGCAGGTGCGCTTTCGGCAGGCGGTGGCGTTTCGGCGAGCGATGTTTTTTCGTTTTGAATGCGGGGGTGGAAATCGGAGAAAATGATGAGGGCGTCGTAATTTTCATACATCATGATGTCCGTCCATGCGCCAAGGGAACCGTCGCGGAAGTTTTGCGCGTAGCGGCGGTAGATTTCGCGGCCTTGGTCGGAGAGATGCAAAAAAACATCGCCCTGTTCACCTTGACGTAGATTGGCTTCGTAGTAAGCATGTTGCTCCACTGTGAGGTGGTTGACGTAGTATTTTCGCACCTCCTCGCGCATTTTTGGCAACGCCGTTGGCGCAACCTTGATACCCATGAGTTCTCTGAGTTGTTTCCGCCGTTTCTCGTCTTTTTCCTCCGCTGTTTCTTTGATAATTTTCGCAGCAGAGCCGAGCGTGGGTTTGTTTTTGCCGTTCGCGCCGCCCACCACACGATTGTCGCGCACATGGATAAAGGCACCGTCAAACTCAAAGATGTCGGCGTCGGGAAATTGCTCGTAGATGTAGCGTCGGATACTTTCGGAGTAAGGCTGCATACGGTCGGAGATGTCGTGATAGACGGCAATTCTGAGAGCGGGCACACGACCAGAGAATGCCCGTATTCTGCGCGTAGCGGGTGGTTCCTGTTCGGGAGTCGCTTGTTCAATTTCAAGCGACGTTTTCGCTGTCCCGTTGGAGGTGGCACTGGTGCTGGTGTCGGAGTGCGCAGGTGCTTTGACAGAGAGTTTTCTTTTAGGCGGTTGCAGCTTTATTATGTTTCTGGGCAAGAACTTGCGTTCGACATCTCCGTCTCGTTCGTTGCGTTCGCTACGCTCGTTGCGTTCTCCGAGTTCGCTGCGTTCGGACGGTCTGCTGTTACTTGCGTTTGAGAGGTAAATTGTCTGGTCGGGGGGAGGTTTTATTGGAGGGGGGAAGATGATGTCGCGGGCAAAAATTGCGAGGAGAACGGTGATGGCACAGAGGGAAACACCGAGCACGAGCGAACTAATATTGAACCTAAAAACGGCAGTTGAGTCGGGTCGTCTTGCGGAAGCTGCTGGGGCATCTGCACTTGTTGGCTTTGTTCGACGCACCAACAGGTGCGCCTTCACAAATCCATCAGGCGCATCTGCCACAACATCTTCTCGCAATACTTCCCCTCCAACTGCCGTTTTTAGGTTGAATTCACCGCGACCGCGCCGTCGCGGCCATTTTTCTTCGCCCAAAGAACTGCGTGAAACTCCGGCGGGCGGTTCCTTGGCAGAACGTCCCGCCGTCGTCGTTGCCGCCGTCGTCGTTGTTGCTGCTGGCGTCGTTGGCGTTTTTGTCCGTGCGGGTGCGGCTGGGCGACAGCGACGAAAAACTTCCTGCCCTGTTGTTGGTGTCTTTTTGCTGTCCATTTTGTTTTGCGTTTTTTTTGAGAGAGCGGACGGCGGGCGGGCGGTAGGTGGTGGCTTGGGAAAGTGTTTTTGTCGTGCTGTGGCGAGTGCCTGTTAGGTCAGCGGCGCAATTGCGGCTTCATTGAGATTTCGCCGCCGGAGGCTTTTACGCAGCGTTGCCAGATTTCTTGTGGCGGCACTTCGGTAGAAATCAAATAGAGCTTGGGTGCTTTGGAGTTTCCCATTCCGTTGCTCCTTTTTGCCAGCGCGAAACGTTGTTCCCAGCGCATCTCCCATGTGAGTTCTTTTTCGCCAACGGGCACTTTGTTGTCTTGGATGCCGTCTTGGAAGTCGGAGAAAATGACGAGTGCGTCGTAGTTTTCATACATCATGATGTCTGTCCACGCGCCGACGGAGCCGTTGTGAAAGTTTTGCGAATAGGCGCGGAAGATTTCGCGTCCTTGGTCGGTGAGCCGCAGGAAAGTGTCGCCTCGTGCGGTGTTGCGCAGGTTGCTGTTGTAGTAAGCGCGTTGTTCATCGGAGAGGCGGGCAACCTCTTCTTCTCGTTTCGCTTTGCTCATTTCGGTTAGCGCGGCTGGTGCAATTTTGAGATTCATGAGTTTTTGGAGTCCTTTCCGCCTATCCTCGTCCGTTTCTCCCTCTGTTTTTTTGGTGACTCTCGTTGCGGAGCCGGGCGTGGGTTTGTTTTCGCCGTTTGCGCCGCCTATCACGCGATTGTTGCTCACGCGGGTCAGGATGCCGTCAAACTCGAAGATGTCCGCATGGGGAAATTGTGCATAGATTTCGCGTTTAACGCTGTCGAGATAGGGGCGCATACTGCCGGAGTCGTCGAGATAGACGGCAATTTTGATAGCTTTGATCTTCAGCCCCAATCTCGGGATGAAACTGGGAAGACCTGGGGGACCGGGGCCGAAGCCGGAACCGTCGCCTCCTCCGCCCTGTCCAGGAAGGAGCGACAGTAACGTTTTTGAGGATGTTATGCTAACGCTCGAAGGTGCCTTGACGGTGATTTTTTCGACGGAGCGCGGCTTCATGTTTTTGTGGGGAGCGGCCTTCACACGATGTTCTGCCATGTTGTTGCCACCTCCTGGCGGTCTTGGTTCAAAATCTCCCAACGCCAGCGTTATCTTTGGTGGGAGCACGGTGCCTATCACAAAAATTGCGAGCAGGATGACGACGGTGTGTATGACGAGGCTGAGTGCGAGTGAGTCGCCGCCGAGTTTGATGTAGAAGCGTCGCCATTTTTCTTTGCGCGAAGAGCTGTGGGGGATGTTGAGAAGTTGGCCAGCGGCGAAGTGTGCGGCTCCTGCGCCCAGAGGTGGTGGCGAGTCGCCGAGCAGCATTTCGAGGCTGGGCAGTTTTGCGGGCTTGGGCGGGGGTTGCGGGATTGGCGCGGCGGCGAGTGCGGCGGCGGGTGCTGCCACAGGTGCGGGCGCGGCGGCGGCGTGCGGTCTTACGAGTGGGCGCAGAAGTTGTCTTTGCGGCGGCGCGGCGGCGGCATTGTTGGTGGCGGGGCGCTGTGTGCCGCTGTGTTCGGGCACCGAGGCGATGAAGCGGCGCAGGCGCGGCTTCTCTGGCGGCGGCGGGGGCGGGGGTGGGGGCGGCGGTTTAGGAAACGCGACGGTGGGCACCGTATCGGCGGAGGTCTCCGGCGTCGCCGGATTTTCCGGCGGCGGCGCGGTGTCTGTGCTGGCGGGTTCCATGAATTGCGGGGGGGAAGTGATAGGTTGGCGTTTCCTGTCTGGCGCGTTTTTTGGCGGAAAATCCGCCGTCGCGCAAGCGTGGAGAACACCGCAAACACAAAAACGTCGCGGCGAGCTTTGTTCTTTTCCGGTGCGGGCGAGTGTGCGACGCTCACGCGCCATGCCACGCCTGCAACTTCCCGTCCGCCCGCGCCGTCTCCGTCGCACCGCTGCGCTGCGCTCTATGCTCGCCGAGACACGGCTTGCGCCTGAGCAGCTTATCCAGCCGCTCTTCGTCACCGACGGCGACGACTACGAGCCGGTTCCCTCGCTGCCGGGCATCTCGCGGATTCCGTTGCGCCGTCTCGCGCAACATTGCGCGGGTCTGCTTGCGCTCGGCCTGCGCGGCGTCGCGTTGTTTCCCAAAACCGACCCTGCGCTCAAAACCCCCGACGGGCGCGAGGCGCTGAACCCTGACGCACTTTTGCTACGTGCCACACGCGAGGTAAAAGACCACGTTTCCGCGCTATGTGTTTTCAACGACATCGCCCTCGACCCCTACACTACGCACGGGCACGACGGCATTCTCAACGCTGCTGGCGACGACGTGGACAACGACGGCACCGTGGAAATCCTCGCGCAAATGGCGGTGCTCAATGCGCAGGCGGGCGCGGACTTTGTCGCTCCCTCCGACATGATGGACGGGCGTGTGGCGGCCATCCGCGCCGCGCTCGACGCCGACGGGCAGGAGGGCACGGGCATCATGGCCTACTCTGCGAAATACGCCTCGGCGTTTTACGGGCCGTTTCGCGACGCCGTTGGCAGCAGCCGTCGCGCCGACGCCGCACCTATTTCCAAAGCGACTTACCAGCTCGACCCCGCGAACCGTCGCGAGGCCGCGAAGGAGGTGCGTCTGGACGAGGCGGAGGGTGCGGATATTTTGATGGTGAAACCTGCCGGCCCTTATCTCGACATCATCCGCGACACCCGCGAGAGCACGTCGTTGCCGGTGGCGGCGTATCAGGTTTCTGGCGAATACGCGCAGCTTCACGCGGCGGCGGAGCGCGGCTGGCTCGATTTGCGGGCGGCGCGTGAGGAGTCGTTGTTGGCGATACGTCGCGCTGGGGCAGATTTGATTTTGAGCTACTTCGCGGAGACGCGGGCGAGGGAGGGATGAGGGGGCGGCGGTGGGGCGGTGGGGGAACAGAGGATAAGAAACGATTTTGAAACCACGGATGAGCACGAATGGGCACGAATATGGAAAGTAAGGCGGCGTCTGGGAGGCGGGGGGGCGCAACGTATAGGTCTTATAGGACGTATAGGTCTTATAGGTCTTATAGGACCTATAAGTCCTATGGGTGGCTGGGTGCTGGGTGCCCACTGGCGGCTCTTTTCCGCTCTGCTTTTTTACTCGTTGTTGGGGGCGGTGTAGTAGTAGGCGGCGGGGTCTTGGCCGATGCCGGCAAGAAACTCGTAGAAGTCGCGGACGATGGCAGTTTGGTTTTCGGCAATGCCCAAGCGGAGGTTGTCGAGACGCGCCTCGGCGGTTTCGACGTCAAGCTCGGTGTAGAGGCCGAGGCGTAGCGACTCGCGCAAACCGGCGAGATGCTGAGCGGCGTTTTTCTCGTATTCGCGGCGGATGGCGAGCAGTTCCTGCGCACTGCGGATTTGCCCGATGAGGTTGCGCAGAGAGTTTTCGCGGTTGATTTTTTCGGAGCTTAGACGGGCGTCAATGAGCCGCTGTCGCGTCTGGATGCTGCGGATGGTGGTGTTGGTGATGTCGCGGTCGAAGAGATTCCAGTTTCCCGAAATACCGAAAAACAGGATGTTGCGCATCTCGTAGCCGCGGTTGCCGCCGGCGTCGTAGGGGTTCTGCGAAATGGTGGCACCGAGATTGAACGTGGGCAACTTGCGCGCCCGAACCTGCGTGATTTCGTCGTCGAGTATCTCGCGTTCGATGCGTGCGACGCGGGCACTGGCGGTCTCGCCAGCGGCGACTGCTTGGGCGTAGGCGGCGAGGCGGCGCTCGAGCACGGCGCAATCTACCTCTGGGCTGGGGACGGAGCTGGGGATGTCGGCCTCGGTGAAAGTCTCGAGGCCGGAGAGTGTGCGCAGGCGCGTCACGAGGTCGGCGAGGCGCACCTTTGCGCCGTCGTGGTCAAACTGTTTTTCGCGTAGCGCGACAGACTGGCTGAGGCGGTTGGTCTCGGCGGAGACGCCAGCGGCGAGGTTTTCGTCGAGGCGGCCTTGGTGCTGTTTTTCGAGGGCGATTTGTTTTTCTTTCAACGCGATTTGGTTTTTGAGGATGACGGCGTTGAAGAACTCGCGGCGGATGCCGTTGGCGAGGTGTAGCCATGCGATACTTGCGTTGTGCTGTGCCCGTTTTTCGCGCAGCAAATCGGCGTTTTTTTCTGCCGACTCGGCGAACCATGTGAAGAGCGGGTAACGCAGCGCGAGGTAGTAGGTGGCGTTGAGCATTTGGCTGCCTTGCTGGTAGCGCGATTTGAAAATCTTGAACTCGCCCGCTTGGTAACCGGCATTGACGTAGGGCATGTATTGACGCCAGCCGCGCCAACGGAAGGGGTCGTTTTGCGCGATTTGGTTTTCTTGCTCCAACATGGCGGCACTGCGCGTGGTCGCGTGGAGGAGGAGTTTTTCGAGCACTGGGTGGCCAGCGCGGGAGAGGGGCGGGGGCGGCGGTTTGGCGAGCAGAGCGGGCGGCGAACCGGCGATGGATACGGGTGCAGACAAGGCGGGCACGGAGTCGCCGAGCGGGGGGAGCGGGTTGCCGGTGGCGCGGGTGCCGGCGGCGCGAGGGGCGGCGAGCATGGCGGGGGGCGCGGGGGTGGGGGCGGTCGCGGAGTTTGCGGAGGAGGAGACGGGGAAGTCTTCGGAGTCTGCGGAGGCGTCGGGAGCGGGGACGGGTTTTGAGGCGCAGCCTGCCAGTGTGGCGGCGGCGAGTGCGGCGCAGGCGACGGCGGCGACAGCAGTGGTGGCGGGAAAAGCGGCGGTGGCGCGGCGGGAATGGTGGCGGCGCGGCGGCGGAGAAGGCGGCGGCTTGGCGGAGGCGGTTAGCATACGGGTGTGGCGGCGGAAAGAAGGCGTTTGCAGGGGTGCTTGGCAAGCGGTGTCTGCGGGGCTGTTGCTCAACTTTTGCGTTGCTGGGCGGCGGAGATGAGCAGCGCGATTTTTTCCACAACCTCGCCGAGGGGCAGGTGCGTGTTGTCTATGCGCTCTGCGCCCTGCGGGCAGACGAGCGGCGCGGTGGCGCGGGAGGAGTCGCGTTTGTCGCGCTCTGCGACGGCGTCCACTCCGCCCTCGGCGGCGCGGCGGGCGGCGCGGGCGGCGGTGTCGGCTTCGAGAAAAACGCGCACATCGGCGTCGGGCAAAATCACCGAGCCGATGTCGCGCCCCTCCATGATGAGGCCGGCGAAACCGTGCACGGCGGCGACGGCTGGCTGGGTGCGTTGGTAGTCGAAGAGGAAGCGGCGCACGGCGGGCACGGCTGCGAAGGGCGAGACGGCGGCGTTGACTTCGGGTGTGCGCAGGGCGGCGTCGGCGGGCGCGGTGCCGTTGACGGCGAGGCGAGCGGAGTTGCCTTCGAGGGCGGTGCCGAGGGCGGTGCCCGGTGCGGTGTCGCCAGCGAGAAAGGTCTCGATGGCGGCGGTGTCTGCGGGGGCGATACCGGCTTGGAGCAGGGCGAGGGTGACCGTGCGGTAATGGGCACCGGTGTCGGTGTGCATGAGGTTGAAACGCTTGGCGAGGGCGCGGCTGGTGGAGGATTTGCCGGAGGCTGCGCCGCCGTCCACGGCGACAATCACAAAGGGAGCGTGGGTGTCTTGCATACGCGGGGAGTTTGCCGCGAAAGCCTGTGGCGGCAAGTGCGCAAGCCGATTGCGTGTGGTGCGCGTAGTGCGCGTAGTGTAGCACAGACAATCTTGTCTGTGGACGAGGCGTCGCCGAAGGCGACGGCAGCACAGACAGGATGTCCGATGTCGCCTGCGGCTCGGTAGTCTGTGCCACACTACGTTGCGGCGTCGCCCGTCGTCGCTGTGGCTGTGCGCTACTTCACCAAGATTTCGCGTTGTTTTCCGGGGCCGGGGTCGGGGCCGATGTAGCCGCGCTGTTCCATCTCGTCTATGATTTTTGCGGCGCGCCCGTAACCGATGCCGAGCTTGCGCTGCAACAAAGAGGTAGAGGCACGCTCAGAAGTGCGCACGACGTCCCATGCCTTTTTGAACATCGGGTCTTCTTCGTCGTCATCGGTGCCGTCGGAGGGCGAGTTGTCCTCGGCGTCGTCGTCATCGGCGGCGGCGGCTTCGACGGCCTGCATGAAGTCCATGTCAAACTCGGGTTCACCATTTGCCTCGGCGACGGCGTTGACGAGAGCCTCGACCTCGTCGTCGGAGAGGAATGCCCCTTGGGCGCGGACGAGTTGGGCGGTGCCGGGGGGGATGAAGAGCATGTCGCCTTTGCCGATGAGGGTCTCGGCGCCCTTGTGGTCGAGGATGGTGCGCGAGTCGGTGCCGGAGACGGTTTTGAAGGAAATGCGGCAGGGAAGGTTGGATTTGATTTTGCCGGTGATGATGTCCACGGACGGGCGTTGGGTGGCGAGGATGAGGTGGATGCCGGCAGCGCGGGCAAGCTGTGCGAGGCGCATGATGGCGGCTTCGATTTCGCCCGGGGCGGTCATCATGAGGTCGGCAAGCTCGTCTATTATGCAAACGATGTAGGGCAGTTTTTCTTTTGGTAGCTCGTCTTCTTCGAGCACGCCGGCTTCGCGAGGGACGGAGGAGGCGATGACGGTGGCGGCGCGTTCTTCTGGCGAGAGTTCTGCGGAGAGTTCCATTTCCATCAGGCGCACGCTTTCGGCGTCGCCGCAGTCTTTGGAGATTTTGGCGTTGAAGCCGCTGATGTTTCTGACCTTCGCTTTTGCGAATACGTCGTAGCGCCACATCATTTCTTTGATGAGTGCTTTGAGCATGGCGGGGACGCGCCCGGGGTCGGTCTCCACGGGAATCCACATGTGCGGGAGCCGATTATAGACCTGTAGCTCGACGACCTTGGGGTCCACCATGACGAGGCGGATGTCCTCCGGTCCGGCGTGGTAAGCGAGGGAGGCGACGATGCTGTTGATGCAGACGGATTTTCCCGAACCGGTGGAGCCTGCGATGAGGCAGTGGGGCATTTTGGCGAGGTCGGCGATGATGGGTTTGCCCGTCACGTCTTTGCCCAGAACGATGGGGATTTTGCATTTGCCGCGTTCTTCGACCCACTGTTTCGACTCGATGATTTCGCGCAGATAGACGGGCTTGGAGCTTTTGTTGGGGATTTCCAGACCGACGGTGCCTTTGCCCGGAACGGGGGCGATGACGCGCACGGATTCGGCTTTGAGGTTCAGGGCGATGTTGTTGGCGAGGCCAGCGATTTTTTCCACGCGCACACCAGCGGCGGGGATGACCTCGTAGCGCGTGATGACGGGGCCGGCTTGGATGTCGCCCGGGGTGACTTTGACTTTGAACTCGTTGAGCGTGTTGATGAGGCGAACCATGCGCTCGGAGTAGTCTTCTTGGGGCTGCGCTTCGCGGGGCGGTGGCTCTTTGAGAATGGTGATGGGCGGGAGCTGGTAATCGCCGCGCCGCTTCGGCTCGAGGACGTCGTCGGCGCGTTCTACGACTTCGGCGGCGATGACGGTTGGCTCGGCGGAAGGCTCGTCGTCGGTGGCGTCGGCGGCGGCGGAGGCGGAGGCGTTGGTGGAGGTGCGGGAGGAGGCGGCGGTTTTTGCGGCGTCGGGCGCGGTCGGGGTGGTGGTGGAGAGTGCGCGGGGGGTGTCGAGGCCGTCGAGGTCGTCGTTGTCTGCGGCGTTGGCGGCGAGGGCGTCGTCGTCGTTGTCGTCAAAGAGGCCGCCGAAGTGTTGGAGCGGTTTTGCGAGTGGGTCGCCGCCGGCGTCGTAGTTGGCGAGTTCGGCGGCGTGGGCGGCGGCGTCATCGGCGGCGGTTGAGCGGAGGGAATCGGGGAGCGACGGGAAGTCTGTCGGGACGGCGGCGGTGGGCGGGGTGTTTCCGGCGGAAGCGGCGACGGCGGCGACGGCTGTGGAGGCGGTGTTGTCGGCGGAGTCGTCGGTGTTGGCGAAGTCGGCGGAGGGTGCGTTTGGCGAGGCGGCGATGTTTTTCTCGGCGGCTTTGCGGTTTCGGCGCAGCCACTCGTCGCGCAGCCAGCGGAGTCTGACGGCGACGGCGTGGGTGGGGCTATCTACAAAAAGCCCGACCATGCAGTAGGCATAGATGATGAGGAAAAAGATGAGCGAGCCGAATGGGCCGAAGAGGACTTTTGTGAACTCGCGGTAGATGAAAAATCCGAGCACACCGCCGGTGCCGCCGGTGCCGTCGGCGTCGGTGGCGATGGCACCGTCGGCACGCCAGGGCACGAAGTCGTGGATTTGGACGAATGCGACGAAGCCTGTGTTGTCGTGCGGATTTGGGCAGAGGCGGTCGAAGAGGGTGGCGAGCGCGAGGAAGGCGACGAGCATTCTGACGACGCGCCAGGGGAAGATTTTTCGGGCGCGTCCGAAAAACGCACACCAAGCGGCGACGACCATGCAGAAGGGCGTGAAGAATGCGGCGAGGCCTGCGAAGTTTAGGAGCAGGACGGCGACGGTGGTGCCGCCGACACCTATGATGTTGGATTCGGATTTGGGGTGGAAAATGTTTAGGTGCTCGAAAAGCCCGTCGTCGAAGAAGAAGGGTTGGCGGGGGTTGTAGTCGAGTAGCGCCATCAGGAGCAGCACGGCGGCGAGGAGGAGAAAGAGGGCGGCGATGGGGCGCGATTGCGGGCTGCGCCCGACGGGGGCGCGGCGCGGCGGGGCAGGGAGGACGGGGACGGGCGGGGCGGCGGGGCCGCTCTCTGGGGCGGGTTTGTCGGGGAGGGTGGGCGCGGTTTTGGCGGCGGCTTGAGAAGTGGAGCCGCCTGTTTTTTCAGGCTTGGTCTGGGTGCTTGGTGCGGCGCGATTTTTCTTTGAGGAGGCCATTTGGTTGCGGCGCGGGAGATTGTCCGCCAATGCCCGACGTGCAACCCGCTTCTTGCTTTTTTGGGGCGGTGGCGCGGGGAGGGGGAGCGCGGCGGGGCGGGTGTTTTGGCGGTTGCGCGGCGGGGCGGTTTTTCCGAAAACGGCGCGGCATGAGAGCTGTCATCCAAAGGGTCTCGCGGGCGAGTGTCAGCGTCGGCGGAAATGTCGTCGGAGCCATCGGGCGCGGGTTGCTCGTGCTCCTCGGCGTCGAGGCGGGCGACACCGCCGCCGAGCGCGATTGGCTTGTCGAGAAGGTTGTCAAGTTGCGCATTTTTGAGGACGGCGCGGAGCGGATGAATCTCGCCCTCGGCGACCTGCCCGATGGCGGCGGCGAGGTGCTTGTCGTGAGCCAGTTCACGTTGTTTGGGACGATGCGCAAGGGCACACGCCCGTCGTTCCATCGCGCCGCGCCGCCAGTGGAGGCGGAGCAGCTTTACCTTGAGTTTGCGGCGGCTGTCGCGGCGGCGATTGGGAAGCCCGTCCCCACGGGTGTTTTCGGCGCGATGATGGATGTCGCGCTTGTGAACGATGGCCCCGTGACATTAGTGGTGGACTCTAAGCGGCGA
>JAITPT010000274.1 GCA_031289285.1 Puniceicoccales bacterium | reverse complement strand
CGCCCGCCCGCCGCCCTACCCCCGCTAAAACCTCGCTTTCAGCCCGACCATGCCGCCGATGCCGGGCATGGGGTAGCCCGGGCGGTAGTAGTAGTTGGTGTCGGTGAGGTTTTCGCCGGCGATGAAGACCTCGCCACTTTTTATGCCAAAGGCAGGCAAGGCAAACTCGTAGGCGAGACGAGCGTTGAGCAGGAAAAACGGCGACACGTGCGCCGCTTGCAAAGCCGCCGGAGCAGTCGCCGCTGCCGAAGGCATTCGCGTGCCGTCCATGTTCAACATCGAGTCGCGCCAAGTGGCGTCCACGCTGAACCGAAAGTTTTCGAGGAAACGCCACGTGAAGCCTGCGCTCGCACTCCACTTCGGCGCGAAGGGCAGGGGGTAGGGGTCGCTTTTGCTGCGCAGCCATGTCGCGCCTGCGAAAAGCGACAAATCTCTAATCGGCGAGTAGGCGATGGCGACCTCCACGCCGTAGTTGTGATACCTTGCGACATTGGCAAAGCCCGGCGTCACGCCCGCACCGGGGAACACCATTATCATGCGGTCATGGCCGTCGTCGTAAAATCCGGTGACGGTGGCTGTCAACTCGGGGCGGATGCGGTGGCTCAGTGCGATTTCAAAATGGTCGAGCGTCTCTGCGTCGAGGTCGCGCCAAGCGTTGGCGGTGGCGGGTGCGCCGGTCAGAAACGGCAGGCTCACGGTGTGAAACACCGCCGTGTATTGCCCGGGATAACTTACGCCTCTCGCGTAGTTGGCGCGTAGCTCGGTGTCCTTGTAGCCGAGCTTCAGGCCTGCGTGTGGCGCGGCCTCCGCATCAAAAACATTGTGCGCGTAGAAACGCAGCCCCGCCGACGGCTGCGCGTAAAAACCTTCCACGTTCCCGAACAACCGGCTCACCGCCGCGTAGGGCGAGTAGAGGACGAAGTCCGTGCGCTCAAAATGCGACTTCGCTCCGTTGTATTTTGAGAAACTCGCCTTGCCGCTCTGCGCGTCAATATCGGCACCGAGCAAAAACTCTATGTTTTCCAGCGGCGTGAAAACCTCGCGCACGTGGACGCCGTAGCTGTTCCAGTCCATCGCGGTGAGGTCGTCTGCTGTCGGGCTAAATGCGGGGTTCGTGGCGCTCATCCCTTGGTCGAACCAAGCGGCGCGCCCGTTCTGATAGTAGCCCTTGATGTAGCCCTTGGCGGTCGCGTAGTTGTTGGCGAGCGTGAAGACGCCCATCGTGTCGCGGCTGTGGTAGTTGCCTTGGTGAAACGGTCTCTGGCGCGTGTCGCCCGGGTCTTCTGCGTAGTTGTTCGTGTGGTCGGCGGAGAGCGAGAGCGACCAGTGCTCGTTCAAGCTGTAGCCCAGCCGCGCAAAATAATCTTCAAGCTCGCCGCCGCCGTTGACGCGGTGCCCGGCGCTGCGCCGGAAACTTTGCCCCACTGTAAAATCCTCCGGCCCCTGTCGCCCGTGGACGGTGACCGCCTCGGCAACCGTGTCGTGTGTGCCGTAGCCGCCGAAGACCTCGCCGCCGAAACCCTCCGCTGCCGGTGCGCTGCGCGGCTCGATGTTGATCGCCGCAAAACCGTTTCCGAAAACATGCGGCGCGGCTCCCTTGTGGACGGTCAACGACTCGGCGGCATCGGTCGAAAGCAAGTCGAGCAGCGGGTGGCTGAACAGCGGGTTGAAGCGCGGCACGCCGTCAAAGAGCGTGAGCAACTCGCCGCCCGGGCGGCTTACGCCCAGCCCGCGAATGAAAATGCCGCCGCCGCCTGCGCCGCCGTAGGAGCCGACGATGCCGTTGCGCGAGATGCTCACGCCGGGCACCGTGCGCAGCGCAGAACCAATGTCTGGCGCGTTAAGCTCCTCGATTTGTGCGCGCCCGACGACCGTCGGCGCATTGGCAAACGCGCCCGCATCCGCGCTCTGCACAAACGGCACCGACGCCGTGACGAGCACCGGCGCAAGCCGCGTCACGCCCGCTGCCTCCGTAGTTGCCGCAGCCGGCTTCGTTGCCGCAGCCGTCGGCTTCGTTGCCGCCGCCGTCGGCTTCGTTGCCGCCGCCGCCGTCGCAGCCGCCGGCTTCTCCGCCGTCGCTGCAGCCGTCGTCGGCGCATCTTTAGCGGAGTTCCCCGCTGCATTTTCTGCCGCGTTGGCGGCGACTGCTCCGCTGGCAAATGCGGCACTCGCCGCAATCAACAAAGCTCGGATGGAAAGATTTTTTTTCATGTGCATAGCCGGATGTCGGCGGGCTGCGGACAATGGCGCAAAAAGAAAGTTGCAAAAAACCTTCTCGACAATTCCGCCGCGATGCCAATCCTGCCGCACTTCCGCTTGCGCGGGGGCGGGCTGTTTGCCGCGCCATCTGTGCGAGTCTTCCATTTTTTTTGCCACGCCACCTCAACATCTCAACACCGTCAACGCCATGTCTTCCACACACGCTTCCTTCGCAAAACTGCACCGCGCCTCCTTGCGCCTCGCCTTCTCTGGCGTCTTCCTCGCCGCTGCCGCCGCGCTGCCCTTCGACGTGCCCGGCCTCGCGCCCGCCACCGCCCACGCCCAAGCCGCCTCGCAAAAAAAAGACCGCCGCGTGGAACTCGCCGATGCCGCCGAAAAACTTTTCTCGCGAGGCGGCACCACTCCGAACGGCGTCAAGGCACTGAAGGGCGCTTACAAAAACTACGAGACTTTGCTGAAAGAGTTCGGAGACGGGGACCAGCTCCCTCCCGCTGCAAAAGGTCTCTGCTACTTCCGCATGGCGAGCTGCGCCCTCGTCCTCGCCGAGGCCACGGAAAAGTCGGAGGAAAAAGACGCCCTCCTCGCCGACGCCGAGAAGCAGCTGCGCGAGTTCATCAAAGTCCCTGACGGCACCGGTGCCTTTCTCAGTACTACCAATAACTACCACATCGTCGGCAAAACCGTCCTCGGCGAAATCCTCGGCAAACAGAAAAAGTTTGAGGAGGCCGTCAAGCTCCTTGACAGCGTTCGCAAAGACCCACGCGGCACCAAGGAAGAGCACGTCCGCGCCGAAATTCAAATCACACGAGTTCGCGAAGATGAGGTCTCCGACAAAAGCGAGGAACAGAAAAAAAAGTTTTACCAGACCGCCGTTGACCACCTCAAACCCCTCATCGCCCGCCGCGACTACTTCGAGTCATACGTCAAAGACGCCGCCGTGCGCCTCGTCGAAATCTACACCAAAATGGGCGAGACCAAACTCGCCCGCGAGTTGAACGAGAGCATCAAGGCCGGCGCCTCCGGCAAACCCGTGGACGTCGTGATGGCCAACTTCCGCCGCTTCGAAATCGGCGACACACTCTTCGGGCAGGCCGAGAGCGAAAACGCCGAAGACGCAAAGGAAAAACGCAACCGCCTCTACAGCGAAGCCCTCATCGCCTACCAAGAAACGATGCGCATGAAGTCGCTCAGCCTCCTCTTCGACGCCGCCATCCAAGAAAAAGAAAACGAGGTCGCCAAAGCCCGCAAAGAAGCAGCCAAAGACCCCAAGAACGAGGATAGCCAAGCCGCAGTCACCAAGGCCGACGCCGAACTTAGCGCCTTCAAAGAGACCATCGAAAAATTTCGCACGAACAAAGACTACGACGCCTTCATCTCCTACCGCATCGCGCTGTGCCTCCTCGAGCTTGACCGCCCGTGGGAAGCCCACGTCGCCTTCCGCGACGTCTTCGACAACGCGCCCAAGTTCTCCAAGATGAACGTCGCCCACTTCTACTACATCAAGACGCTGCGGGCCATGCACGACAACGTCGAGGCACTCAAATACTGCAACCTCTACATCAAAAAATACCCCAACGCCGAGCAGCTTGGCGAGGTCGCCGTCATGAGCGGCGAAATCCTCTACGACCAAGGCGAGTTCGACGCCGCCGTTAAGCAATTTCACTCCGTTCGCGAGTCCGTCAAAACCCTCAGCCTCGAATACAAAGAATGGATAGACTGGTATGTGTGCTCCGCCTACTTCCAGTCCGTCGAGTGGGAAAAAGCAGAGGCCGCCATCGCCAAGTTCCTCGGCAATTACCCCAAGAGCACCAACAAAGAGCAGATGGTCTATCTGCGCGCACTCTGCTGGTTCTACCTCGGCAAATACGGCGAGACACGCACCGCATTCGGCGGCCCCGAAGGCTACATCACTCTCTACCCGAAAGGGCAGTTCATCCCCGACGCCCGCTACCGCATGGCACTTGTCAAGTTCGGAGATAAGGTGAAGCCCGACAACGACGGCGTCATCGAGGAATGCCAAAACTGGCTCAAAGACTACGCCGCCCCGCCACCCGCAATCGCTGGCGACATCAAAAAACAAAAACCCGAAATCTACACACTTCTCGGCGACGTCTATTTCCGCAAGTTCGACGACAAAAAGTCGAGGGACAACGAGGAGACGCGCAAGAAACACCTCGAAGAGGCCATCAAGTATTACATTGAGGCAGCCAAAAGCGCACGGGGCAACCCCCAGACCATTCAGTTCGTCACGATGGAGCTAAACCGCCGCCTCCCCTCCCTCAACGAATGGGGCAAAATGCTCGACATCTACACCACCTTCTACGAGTGGGACAAAGACGACCCCGAAGCACTCGGCTACCTCTACTGGATACTACGCTCCGTGGATAAACTCGGCAAACTCACGCCCGACGAAATCCGCCGCGCCGGCCTCGACCCCGCCCGCGAAGCACAAGCCCAAGCAAAATACTGGGAAGAACTCCAGAAAGCCGAAGCCGCAAAAAACAAAGGCGAAGTCGAAAAAGTCACCGTCCTCATCAACCGCATGAACGAGGAGACCGAGGCAAAAAAGCGCGCCCTGCGCATCCAAAAAGCAGAAGAGGCAATCCGCGCCTCCGGCCTCGACCCGCAAAAATTCAAGGAATACTACAGCCGCGATGACATCGAAATCTTCGCAGGCGAAATCAAGCGCAACATAGACAACCCCGCCAAAGAAAACGTCGAACAACTAATCGGCGAACTCGTCCGCCGCGCCGTCCTCAAATACACCCTCAACGCCAGAAACCAGACCGCCCTCCTGCGCGAAATCGAAGAGTCAAAAGTCCGCCCCGAAAACGACCGCCGCAAAGTCGAATACGAAGCCGCCGTCGCCGAGGCCGTGAAAAATAAAGAAGAACGCAAAGAATACACATACCCCAAGGGCTACCCCAACGGGCCAGAGCTTCTCCAGCCAGCCGCCGTCAAACCCGTCCCGCCCGCCGACGCCACCGCCTACGTCCTGCGCGTCCTCACCCCAGCGCCAAAACCCGCCGCCGCCGATGCCGCCGCCAGCGAGACCGAAGCCGCACCACGAGCCATTCTCAAACCGCTCGCCGACGCGCGCATCAAGTTCGCCCGCGCCAGCGTCGCCAAAGAGCAGATGCAAGCATGGGAACGACTGCGCCGCCAGACAGCCTCCGCAATCCGCGCCTGCGACAACGAAATCGCCGAGGCCCAGCGCAAACTCACCGAAAACGCAAAGGACGACAAGGCCACCGAAATCCAGCAAAAAATCATCGCCGCCGAGAAACTCCGCAACGAGAAGAAGACCGAGCAAAATGCGTGGGACCTCAAACTCGCCTCCCTCGAAGACACCCACAAACAAAACCTCCTCTCCATCAGCCGCACCGAACCGCAAGAACTCTCCGCCTCACTCGTCTCAACGCTGATTGACTTCCTCGTCGCACAAAAAGACTTCGAGAAGGTCGAGGTCTTCGCCCAATACATGCTCACCTACATGCGCGGCTCCACCTACCTCGACTTCGCATTCGTCGCCAAAGCCGAAATCCTCCTCGCCCGCGCCAGCAGAACCCTCGACGAAAAAAACGCCCGCGCAACCAGCCTCGAAGCTCTCGACCTCCTCCGCGAAGCCAACGACCTCGACATCGTCTATAACAAAGAGCGCGAGTTTAACCTCCTCCTCGCCCGCGCCTACCTCGCAAATCTCCCCGGACCTATGGTCACCGTCTATATTGACAAAGACGGCAAACGCCTCCCCAAGGGAAAAACCACGGCTGACGTCCCCACCGCAAAAGTAGAAAAAATCGACCGCAACCTCGACGAAGCGCGAGCCGTCCTCCTCACCATCGCCGCCACAAAAGCGTGGCGCGGCGAACCTACCGCATGGGCACTCTTCTACCTCGGCCAAATCGAGGAAAAACGCGGGCACACCAACGAAGCCATCAACTACTACAACCGCTGCCGCTTCGCTTGGAAAAAATACGGCACCGTCACCGCCAAAGCCTACGACCGCGCCATCGAGCTATACATCCGCCTCGCCAAGATTAACCCCAAGTTCAAAGTCAACGTCGGCCTGACCATTCACCAAATGCTCAACGACGAAGCCGTCGCCAAAGCACCCGAGACCGCCCGCGCCCGCGCCCTCCAAACGCAATACCCCTACACGCCGCAGCCCATCGCCGAACCCGAACCCGCCACCGCCGCGCCCGCCGCAGCTGGCGCAACCACCGCCGCCCGCTGAGCACCACCACCACGCCACCAACGCCGCCGCCACAAACCTTCACCGCAAACCACATCACCGACCCACACCAAACACTTCACGCCGCTATGAAAAAAACCACCCTCGCCGCCGCAATTCTCACCGCCGCATTCGCAGTCGCTCCCGTCGCCCGCGCCCAAGACGCAGGCACCGACGCCGCAACCCCCGACGCCAGTGCAGACGGGCAAGACGCCGCTAAGCCCGACGCCAAACCCAAGCCAAAGCCCGTCGCCAAGCCCGCCGAAAAACCCGTCCCAGCTCTCTGGCTCCAACTCACCGCGAAGTGGGTGCCCTGCCACGACCCATTCCCCCTCGTCCCGACGCCGAAACAAGCCTCCGCTTGGTACACCGTCAACCGCCAGCTTCGCACCGTCCGCGGCCCCGTCCTCATCGGCAGAACTTGGCAATGGGAAGAAAATAAGTTTGCCGACATCAAACGGATGTTCTTCACCAAAGAGCCACCCATCTTCGACGCCGCCCGCATCGCCATCCGCCGCGGCGAACCAGAAAAAGCACTCACCCTCGTCGCCCCCGTGCTCGACTTCTTCGTCGCCGTCGGCAAGCAAGTCCCCGTCATCGTCGAAGACCGCGAAAGCCAGCCCGTCTCCCTCTGGCTGCGAGCCGCCGACATCAAACTCGACGCACTCATCTTACAGGAAAACGACCTCCTCATCACCGCATTCCTCCGCGAGCTTAAAGCCTCCAACCCCGAATCCATCCCCGGCCTCGCCGACAGAATTCGCCTCGCAGAACTCTCACAAAAGTTCCGCCGCTACCTCAAAATCGAGCGCGACATCGAACGCGACAAAAACGGACGCATCACCAAAGAGCACATCAAGAGCCGCAACGTCCTCGACAAAGACCAGCTCAAAGAAGTCATCAAAGAAACCAACGACTTCATCAAAGACGCCACCGACACCGCCACCCTCGCCCAACTCCACGTCCTCAAAGGCAACGCCGAGCTGGCCCTCCACGAATTCAAAGAAGCCCTCAACACATTTTTCCGCGTCAGCGTCTTCTACGGCAACCAAGTCAAGTATGTCCCCATCGCCAAACTCGGCGCCGCAGAAGCATTCCTCGGCATGGACAAACCCACCAAGGAAATCCAAGCACTCGGCCTGAAAGAAGTCGCCAAACGCTACCTGCGCGAACTCATCAGCACCTACGAGAGCGACACCAAAGAAGTGCGCGAAGCCACCGCACTCCTCGATAAGTTCCGCACCAAAGAAGAGCGCGCCGCCGAAGCAAAACAAAAAGCCGCCGCCGCCGACGCCATCATCACCTCCGGCAACGAAGGCGGCGCCGCCGCCGAAACACCCGCCCCCGCTGGCGACGCACCCGCGCCCGCCGGCGAGACGCCCGCCGAAACTCCCGCCGCCGAGGGTGTCTAAAACGCAGGGAAGGGCGAGGCACCCGCTGCCCCGCCCACCCCGCCAACCCACCAAAAAAAATCTTCGCACCAGCAAAGAAAATATTTGACTCACCCGCTTCCGAAGCCACACTGCCAACCTTTCATTCCCTTCCCGCTCTCACCACTCACCAAAAAACTTTTCACGCACGCTCACCGCGCCAACAAACTTTTTTTTCCACACTCACACTCACACAACCAAACACATCATAACACCAATGATTGCCCGACTCCTCAAAAAAATCGTCCTCGTCGCCTCCCTCGCTGGCGTCGTCGCCTTCGCCGCGCTCCCGCTCGCCACAAGCACAGCGGAAGCCCAGTCCGCAGCACCGGCAGCCGCCGGAGCCGCCACTAAACCAGCCGCAGAAGGGAAGATCGAAAAATCCCTCTGGCAGGAGCTAAAGCAAGGCGGTGTCGTCATGGTCATCCTCGGCATCGGCTCCGTCCTCGTCATCTGGTTTGGCGTGGATTGCATAATCAAGACGACGCGCATGCGCGCCATCCCCGTGCTCCAGCTCGCCCAGTTTAAGGAATACTTTAAGGCCGGCGACTACACCAACGCCTTCACCTTCGCCAAGGGCAACTACTCGCCCCTCTGCGACATCGTCCGCGCGGGAGTCACATTCCTCCCCGACGGCAAGACCATGACCGAGGAGGCCATGTTCAACGAAATCAATCGAATCAACGGAGCACTCATGGGCCGCGTCTCCTACCTCTCCGTTATCGGCGTCTGCGCACCTATGGTCGGCCTACTCGGCACCGTCAACGGTATGCGTAGCGCGTTCGGCGCTCTCGCCTCCTCCGGCGCCGGCGACACCGCCGCACTCTCCGAAGCTATCGGCGAGGTGCTCATCGCAACCGCAGCCGGCCTCTTCGTCGCCATCCCAGCATTCGTCCTCTACTACGTCCTGCGAAACAGAATCTCCGGAATGCTCCACGACCTCCAAGAAGAGGCCGCAAAACTATTCCGAAAAATGCCATACAAAGACTTCGACGGATTCCAACTCGGCGACGATGAAATCATCGCCAACAGACCTTCGTGGGTGACCGACGACGGCACCACCGACAACGCCGAACAACCAATCGCCGGCTAACCGCCACGATTGTCCACCCAACACACTAACCCTTAAAACAGGAACACAACTATGGGAGGCGGAGGAGGCGGAGGAGATGGCGAACCTGAATTTCAGGTCGCACCACTTATTGACGTGCTGCTCGTCATGCTCATATTCTTTATGAGCATCACGACCTCGCAAGTCATGAAAATCGACGCGAGCATCAAGCTGCCGCTCGCCAAAAACGGCGTCAAGCGCGACGACAAGCTCGCCGCCGGTCTCATCAACATCAGTTGGGATGAACCGACGAAGAAGGCGACGTTCAAGATTGACGACGTCCTCATAGACGGCGACCTCAACGCGCCCGACGAAGGCCCCGCCGTCAGCCGCCTCGGTGGCAAAACCATCGTCGCCGAATTGAAGGCGCGGCAGGGCAAAAACAAAGACTTCCGTTTGCTCATACGCGCCGACAGAGCCGTTCAGGGCAAATTCCTGCAGCTCGCCCTCAAATGGGGCGCACAAGCGGGCATTGCTAACATCGCCTTCTCAGGCACTAACATCGAAAAATAACAACTTCACCCAAATCACCACTTACCACCCATGAAACGTGTCAACGCAGAACGCACAGGAGACCTCGGCTTCCAAATAGCACCCATGATTGACGTCGTGTTCGTCATCATGCTCTTCTTCATGGTCATGGCCGGCCAGGTCAGCCTCGAATACGAACTCAAAATCAAGCTCCCCGGCGAGGAAACTCCGGCGGACGCCCCACAAGAAATCCCCGACGAGTTGACAATCTCCCTCACCGCCACTGGCGAGGTCTCAATCAACGACAACACCGTCTCCATGAGCAGTGACGCACCCGAGCAATCCGGTCTCTTCACCGAGTTCGCAAGTCTCGCACGCAATGCCGTCAACGCAAAAACCAGTTTGCTAATCACCGTTCAGGCCGACGAGGTAACACGTTATGACAAAATAGCCTTAGTCCTCGACACCCTCGCCCTCGCCTTCAACAAAGTCGGCATCGTCGAAAAAAGCCGCAACGTCACCTTCTCCATCGGCGACCCCGAAGAATAGCCAACCGCCCGCCGCGAAAGGAGACCCCGTGGCGCGAACTCGTTCCACTTCCGCTCCCATTCTCACCTCCTCCGCGTCTCTGCGTCTCCGCGTGAACCTCTCCCCTCCCGCCGCCCCCGCCCTCGCCGCCGCGCCCGCCGCGCCCGCCGCCGTCGCTCCTGCTGCCATATCCGTTTCCGCTCTCCGCAAATCCTTTTCTGGCACCCCTCTCCTCGACTCCCTCTCCTTCGCTGTCGCCCCCAGCGAGTGTTTTTTCATCCTCGGCCCCTCGGCTTCCGGCAAAACCACCCTCTTGCGCCTCCTCGCCGGCATCCTCCCTGCCGACTCTGGCGAAATCCGCATCTTCGATGTTGATGCCGCCCAGCTTTCCCGCCAATCGCGTCGCACCGCCTTCCTCTCCCAGCGCGACTCCCTCTGGCCTCACCTCACCCTCCGCGAAAACCTCGAGTTCCAACACAGCCAAAACACCCCCGCCGTCGCCCCTTCCGTCGCCGCCCCCGTCGCCGCCGCCGCCGTCGCCGCCGCCGCCGTCCCATCTGCCTCTGCCGCCATTGAGCAAACCCGTGCGGCTGCCCAAGAGTTACTCACAGCTTTCGGCCTCGAAGCGCTTGCCACTCGCCGCCCTGCCGAGCTTTCTGCCTCTGAGCGTTGCCGTGCTGCTCTTGCTCGCGCCCTCGCCACCGACCCCGCTGTCCTCCTCCTTGACGACCCCTTTCTCTGTCTCGCTCCCGACCAACGCCGTCGTGCGTGGCAGCACATCCGTCGCCTCTGTGCCGACACAGGTCTTGCTGCCATCTGTGTCACTCAGCATCTCCCCGATGCCTTTGCCTTTGCTGACCGTGCTGCATTTCTCGCCAACGGTTTCTTTCATCAAATTGCTTCTCCCTGCGAGTTATACCGCCGACCGGCGACTCGTCTGACTGGCGAGTTTTTATCTGGCGCGAATGTTATAGAGGGTATCCTTCTCTATGCGGGTGCGGGCGAGTTTATTGCCAAAACGCCTCTTGGCGAAATTCGTGGTTCTCTTGCCGACCCCGCTGCCGACCCCAAACAAGGTGTGCGCATAGACATCTTAATTCGTCCTGAATCACTTCACCTCGACACTTTCCCGCCTGAGGAAAATGTTTTTTCTGGTGCCATTCTCTCTGGTGATTTTTGTGGTGAGTATTCGCATTTGTGTTTCCGTTCTGTCTCTGGTCATGAGTTGCGTGTTGCCGACCTCAACCCTCGTGTCACAGGCTCCGCCTTTGCCCAAAAAGACATCTACCTCTGGTCTCTCCCCGAAGACATCACCGGCATCCTCCGCTAACCGAAGGCATCCCCGTATCCCCTGCAATTCTAACTTGCTTTCAAAAAGGCACTAATCATACCTGCGTTATCCGTGTTATCTGCGGTTAAACCCGCCATTTATAGCATCCCGCCCTCACCTCCCCCTCCCGAATAATTTACCAGACTAAAAAAATCG
>JAITPT010000094.1 GCA_031289285.1 Puniceicoccales bacterium | reverse complement strand
TTTGGCGTCGCCTTCTTCATCCTCACGCAGGCGCAGACGAGCGGCTTCGAGCACCTTTTCATCCAGACTATCCTCGGCACGGACGGTGCCATCCGCGTCTCCGACCGCATGCAAAAGACCAGCTCGTCGCACCGCTTCATCGAAGGCATTGACTATCCTTCGCCGCTGAAGGGTGCCATTCTGGCGTTTCCCGAAGTGACGGGCGTGGCCGAGGTGCTGCGCGGCTCGGCGAAGCTCGACGGCGGGCGAAAGGCGGCGCAAGACGCGCAGGCGTTTGGCGTGAACTTGCGGGAGTTTCGCAAGGTGTCGCACCTTGATGGGCAAGTCATCTTCGGGAGCCTCGCCGATTTTGAGAAGACACCGCAGGGCATACTCGTCGGCTCGGAGCTTGCGGGCGAGAACCGCGCCAACGTGCGCCCCGGCGACATCGTCACGCTCATTGCGGGCAACAACGCGCAACGTTTCACGGTGTGCGGGATTTTTGAGACCGGCGTGGGAGACATAGACAAGGTGCGCGTCATCACGCACATTGCGGCGGCGCGTTCGCTGTTGAGCCGCCCGTTCGGGGCCACGTATTTGCAGGTGTCCATCAAAGATCCCGAAGTCGCGCCGGGCCTCTCCCTGCGCCTTTCTGCGCTCCTCAAGCACTACGCCTCGTCGTGGCAGCATCGCGAAAAGACGTGGCTGCTGGTGTTCAGCGCGTTGCGCGTCTCGGCGGCAGTCACGGTGTCCACCATCATCCTCGTCTCGGCGTTGGGGATGTTCAACACGCTCGCCATGCTCGTCATCGAGAAGACGCGGGAAATCGCCATTCTGCGCTCGTTCGGATTTTCCAAAAGCGATGTGACGCGGATTTTTCTGTGGCTGGGCTTCGTGGTCATCCTTGCGGGTTCCACGCTGGGTTGCGTGATGGGCGCACTGTTCACGTTTGCGGCGGAGCACATCCCGATGCGCCTCCGGGGCATCTTCTCGACGGAGCATTTTATCGTGAAATGGGACGCCGACCATTACTTGGCAGCAATCGTCTCGGCAATCGTGGTGGTGACCATCGCGAGCTATTTCCCGGCGCGGCGGGCGGCGCGAATTGAGCCGGGCGACATCATTCGCGGGGCGTCGTAGGAAGGCGCGGGGCGTCAGGCAATCGCGCCATCCACTCCACGCACCACAAGGTGCGCGTCGGGATGCTCGCAACTGCCTGCCACCTCAACGTCTTCTCGCAATACTTCCCCTCCAACCGCCGTTTTTAGGTTAAACGCCAGTGACATCAGGGCTGTTTTCAGGGGCAATTTCCTCCCGCTGTCGAGCAAGGTACTCTTTTAGCGTTTCTACGGTTGGAAGCTCAAGTTGGTATTTGGAAACAAAAAGATTGTTGTCCATTCCGGCGAGTGCAAATTGGACAAGTTCTTGGTTCTTCGCCGTGCATAGCAATATGCCAATGGGCGGTTGGTCGCCAGCGGTCATTTCATTAGTGCGAAAGTAGTTAACATACGTATTGAGCTGTCCAAGGTGTTCATGTTGGAATGCATCTACTTTTAACTCGACAAGAACGTGGCATTTCAAAACGCGATGATAAAAAACTAAGTCAATAAAGAAGTATTCGCCGCCAATGAGAATGCGTTTTTGCCGCGCCTCGAAACAAAAGCCATGTCCGAGTTCAAGCAAGAATTGCTGAACCTTTTCAAGCAATGCGGCTTCGAGCTTGTTTTCAGGGAAAATCTCGGACGGACGCAGCCCAAGAAACTCGAAAACACAAGGGTCGCGAATTATATCTTGCGGGGCGAGTAGCAGCGCATCCGCATTGGCGAGATTGAAAAGTTTTTCCTTGTTTTTTGACAAGCCGGAACGCTCAAAATAGAGTGTGTTAATTTGCCGTTTGAGTTCGCGTACTGACCAATTTCCATTGATGCACTCCGTCTCGTAAAATGTGCGTTTGAGAGTGTCGACGATTTCCAGAAGCAGTTCAAAATGACTGTAGGAAAGGCGTTCGAGGATGAGTTTTCCGGAAAGTGGCGACAGCGTCGCCACTTTTTGCGGCGTCGGCTTTGAGTCGCCAGTAGAGAGCAGTGCTGCGAATTGTGGCGGCACTGTCGCCACAATTTGAGGATAAAAAACATAAAAATCCCGATAACGATAAAGGCGGCTTTTGCTGCAATTGGGGACATCTTGCGAGGTTAGCTGTTCGGCGATCTTTCCAAAAAGAGCATTGCCGTAGGCGGCGCGGTCGGCGCCGTGCAACTCGAACTCGTGAATACATCCACCGATGAGCCAATTGCGCAGTGTGAGTGCCACGTTGACGGATTTGACAGCGTGGGCAAGTGTCTGGCGGTGAATGGCTGCGATTGTCGAAACGAGGTTGTTGAAGTCCATTGAAGTCGAGAAGAGGAGCGATGAAACGGCACAACAAACAGACCGCAACAAAAAAACATTGCCCTTTTCGCGCAGAGCAAGAGGGGTGGCTTATGTCTTTCGGGGGGCGCAGGAACGAAAACGCTGAGGGGGCAGGCGGCAAAGTGGCGGGAGCATCTTGCTCCCGTTGTGCTACCGTGAGCGATGTTCCACGGGCGTCTCGTCCGGGGGTGGAGTGAGCTGGAACTGGGCCTGTCCGCGCTTTCGGTGTCGCGGGATTGGCTCACGCAGAGACGCAGAGGACGCAGAGAGGGCGAGGGGAATGTTTTTTTGCGTGAAGTTGGATGGAAGAATGGGAATGGGGCGCGGGCGGATGTCTTAAGTGAAAAGGCGCGAAATGTAAAACAAGGGGCGGCAAGTAAAAATGTGCCTGTCTCCTTAGCTGCCATTAGGTGCCGTCCCCTTTAGTTAAAAAATCATTTATAGGAAAGTGACAATGTCAATCGAAAGTGCCATATTCTTGCAGTGCGCCCTTAATAGCAAAATATACCTGATCTCTTTTATCTTCGCTTCCAAATTCAAAAAGCACTGGTTTATGACTTACAAACATTCGCACATAGTATTTATATTTGACAACCATCTCATTAAAATCCACGGCCTTAGGATCAAATGTCTCTTGGGCGTCACGATGTATCATTTTGGCCTTCCCCTCTTTTGTGTACTGTTGTATACGTGTAATCTTCGACATAGGCACTTTTCGGCGGAGGCGGAAGAATGTTCCGGGAAACGTCACTGTATGCTTGCCGTGGTCAATCGCCACGCCTTTCAAACGTGAAAGGAGGTAAAAAAACGAAAACACAATGCTAATGGTTAGCCCACCGTAAAAGAAGACGGTGCCTATAGTCTCAGCACTACCCCGAACACTCTTTCCGAGGGCAGCAGAAACGAAGGCACCCAAAGCAAAGGACCAAATAGCTCCGGTGATGCAAATTCCTATGCAATAAAGAGGACTCAATAGGATGGCCTTCCAGTCCCTAATCCGCTCAATTCTTCCCGATACCTCGGGTTCGTCATTGGCATTATTTTTATCGTCGTCATCGGCAGATGTTGAGAGTGTTTCCATCAAGATTCTTTTCGCGACATCAAGAGCAACGTTTGTGCGCATGACGGCTGTGCGATGTGTGATTTCGCCGTTGCCGAGTGCGCGTGCTGCAGCTTCCATCTTGCCCGAAAGTTCGGTGAAGGCGTTTCGAGAATTGATGAGTGGGTCAACGCCGTCGCCAGTGGCCCCGCGCATCTTCCCGTACGCAAGGAGCGAGTCCAAGGTTTCTGCCGCCGTGTGTGCCGCCACTGCGGCTTCCCCCCACGCACCGGGCGTTGCTTGGGGCGAACGGGTAGCACTCGCGAGGTTAATGGCTTCGTGGCAGGCAGCAAAGGTCGCGTCAAAGACGGCCTTGTCGGGTTGTTGCGGAGAATTTGGGTTTGACATTGTGATCTGTTTGTTTTGTGGTTGCCTCTCGCCTATTTGCCCAAATGGGTTTTCCTGACTTGAGAACAGGCACGACAGTGCGCTTGCACATAGTGTGGTTGGTTTAGCGATAGTGGTTGAATTGTTTTGTAAGCAGGTGGTTTGGATTGATTCCGTGAAAAACAAGTGAGTTAAAGTAGAACGACAGCAGTAGGCTGGGGGAATTGAGACTTGCTTCTTCGCGACGCCCAGCCTACTTATGCCACTCCTTAGCGAGAGGATAACGGCAACTCAATTTTGTCATCAATGCGCTCATGGGTAAGAAAGGTGATTCCGCATTCTGTCGTCTTCTCTTTTGTTTTGAATACTCCGATGAAAACGTATTTTTCGTTTCTGTCAATATCTCTCATGAACACAATGCGTTTGCTGAAATCCAATTTCCACTTAGGATTGAAAATCTCTTTTATTTTAGTTTTCTCATCTTCGAGCAAATTTAAATTTCCGGCCCTCCCGTATTGCGGAAACCACGCGGAAAATCCGCCCCCCAAGTGAAAGAAGCACTTGGGCCGGGATTCTTGCCACTCTGGTTCGCGACCAAAACATTCGAGACAAGCGTCTTCGATTGTTGGATAATTTTTTTGCTCGGCGACCGTAAGAATACGTCTGGGAGATGGTGATGGATTTTGTGTTGTTGTGTTAGGCATAGTGGTTAGATGGTGGAGTTGTGTTGGGTTTTTAGAGGGATGGGTTTGATGGTTGTGGGGAAACAAGACCAGTAGCTCGATGCCGGTTTTGTTCCGTTTTCACGGACGAATAAATCGCCCGTGAAGAATTGATTAAAAGGTGTTCTTGGATTGTATTCATTGATTTTTGTGAAGTTTTTGTTTGTTTTTATGGATAGAAACCGAGGCTTGCTCCAAGCCTCTCCAAGAGTGCCGCCTTAGCGTTATCCGTCTGCGGACCAATCGCGTTCAAATGCGGCCCCGCCGCACACAGGATAGACCTTAGTGTCGATTGCAGGAGCACCGTAGATGTCCATATTATTTGGTAGCCTTTATTGTGCGCAAAGTTTTCGACCTCGGCGACAGGATGGAGATTTTGTCGAGGCCGGACCGGGTCGGTTGCAGCACAAAAAATAAGCTCGCAGGGAGGAATACTGGGGAGATTAGGGGCACTTCCTGTTGCCAAGTATTCCAACCGATATTGCAAGTGGGTGCCTATGTCTCCCATGCTTTCAATGGCCACCCAATGTTTGTTGACGTTAATTATGAGCCTAAAGTCTCCCTGTGTCAAAATGGGAGCGTTTTGGAAAAGTGGTGGATTTGGAATCGAAATGGAAGCTGAATTCCCGACATAACGGGGCACGTTGGTTGGTGTGCGCAGAAAAAGATTTGCTAACTCTCGAAGAGTGCTGGTCTTTCCTGTGTCGCCGGAACCTGCGACGACTACGATGGTTGGCTTGAGATTAGTGTTTCCGATGTCTGACATGTTTTTGTCTTTCTATGGTTGGGCTGTTGTTAGTGGCGGGGCGGACAGGTAGCCTGAGACCTGTAGTGCTCCGTTTCTGCGAACGAGCGGGTTGCGTTCGGCTGCGGGAAATTGGGAAAGTGGTTTGAGGGCGATGGGCGGAGGGAGAGGACGCAGGTCGGAGACCTGCGAACCCAGCGGGGGGCGGGTCAGAGACGCCGCGCTCCCGGCGTGGCGTTGGGTGTGAGGGGAGGGCTGGGAGCGGGCGGTGTCGTTGGTGTGCCGCTGGGCTGACGCCCAGCGGGCGGCGTGGTGCGCCGCGAGGGGCGCTGTTGCGCCATGCCGGCCAGAGGCCTGCGTTCCCAGTGAGAGCCGCTTCGCTCCAGCGCCGCCGACCAGTCGGCTGGCGTAAAGCGGCGACGAGTCGCCGCACTCCATAGGGCGGCGGCTGCGGGCCGACGTTTCGGAGAGAAGGAGTGACTTGCGGCTGCGAGGGCGGGTTGAAGGAGAGATGGGGCCTGTGGACGGGCGGGCGGGCTGAAGCCCGCGTTTGCAGGGGAGCTGGAAGCTCCCCCCCCACGGCGGACAGGGATGTTCGCGCTCCCAGCGGGTTTCCTGCGTTGGGGCGGGGGATGTTGGCGTGGCGGCGAGAGTGGGCATGGGCGGCGAGGCGGGCGAACGGGAATGGCGGGGTGAAGTGGTTGGTCGGCTTAGGCACCGTGGATGGGGGCGGCGGAAATGCCCGAGGCGAGCGGAGCCTCCGAGGAAGAAGCGGCGTCGGCGAGAATGGGTTGGCCATCGCGCTCCCAGTTGTCCAAGGCAAGCTCGACGCTGGCGCG
>JAITPT010000045.1 GCA_031289285.1 Puniceicoccales bacterium | reverse complement strand
GGCGGATGCGGTTTGCGCTTTCCCGACGCGCACCTTGCGGTGCGTGGAGCGGAAAGCGCAAGCCGCAGACGGCCAAAAGATTGTGCAAAACCGCCCGCATTAACTGCCGTTTTTAGGATTATGCACATCTCGCCCTTGCAGGGCTAAAAAACGAAAGACCACGATAAGGGGCATCAGCATTTGCCAATGCGTCCATCCCGCTCAAAACAGCGAGGAACCTTTAGTTTTTTTGGAAAAAAAAGGGGGGGGGGGGGGTAAAAAAGTGCCTGTCCCTTTTTGTGTTCTTAGGCGGTGCTAATTGCGCAAGGTTATGGAGTAGAGATGGGTGAAAAAAATCCGGTTGACAGGCGCGACATCTTACCCTCTCCTCGCGTCGAACCTTAACACACTTTAACTTTTTGTAATGAACTTTGAACTCTTTGAAGGAAGTAACGCACTCGCGGATGCAGAGCCAGTGTTTCCCACCATGCAGGCCTACCGTGAGTTCTGCGAGGGATATGAGAGGGACATAGCTCCCGAAGCCAAAAAATGGGCGCAGATACGCTATGCTACTTGGCACCCATCCTCCCCCAGAGGCGCGGTGCCCGCAGCTGATGCGTCTCGGTAATCCGCGCTCTACGTCAATTGCGCCCTCGTGCTGCGCATGGGTGTCGCTCTCGCAACAGGGCGGCGTGGAGCTTAGCCCCCAAAGCGAAATCCGAGGTTTAACCTAAAAACGGCAGTTAATGCGGGCCGTTCTTAGGTTAAAACAACTCCAACTGCTCTGGGGCGTTTTCGTGCGGTGCGGTGCGGTTTTCGGTTTTGCGCTCAAATTGGGCGAGCAGGGCGCGTAGCTCCATGCGTTCCAAAAACGCACGAAAACCCACAGCGTCTTCTTCCGGCGGCGGGGTGTCCCAATCGCCCTCAAAGTCGTCGCGAAAAGTGATGAGTTTTTGGTTTAAGGCGAGCAAGGCGGCAGTCTCCGGCGTGCGCAAAGCGTCGCGAAAACGTGCCGGTTCAATGCGTTCCTGCGCTGCCAAAATCCCCGCAATACTCCCGTGCTCCGCAAGCCACGCGACAGCGGTTTTGGGGCCGACACCCGCCATGCCCGGGATGTTGTCCACCGTGTCGCCGACGAGCGAGAGGTAGTCAATAATTTGCTCCGAACGCACCCCAAACTTCTCGCGCACTCCCTCCGCATCGAGTTCGCGCCAGCTATCTTTCGCGTGACGCGGGCCAGCGGCGGGGGCACCTTTGAACGTCGGCGGCGGGGGCGTAAGCAGCCGCACATGCCCGCCCGCGCACTGCGCAAAATCTTTGTCGGCACTGGCGATGCGCACCTCGTCGCCTTTCGAGGTAAGCGTTTTTGCTGCCGACGCGATGAGGTCGTCGGCCTCCACGCCGGAGCGTTCGACGACGCGAAAACCCATGAGTGGCGAGAGCGTTTTTAGCTCCGGCAGCTGGGCCTTGAACTCCTCCGGTGCTTTGGGGCGATTGGCCTTGTAAGACGGGTGGAGCGCGAGGTGGCGTTGCGAGCCGTCTTTGTCGAAAAACACGATGCCGCTACACGCGCCCTCCTGCTCGCGCAGTTTCCAGAGAATTCGCACCCAACCCTGAATTGCTCCCACGGGGAAACCGTCGGCACGTGTGAGCGCGGGAAGCGCGTGGTAGGCGCGGAACGCCAGATTAAAGCCGTCAATGAGGAGCCATTTCATCAGAAGAAAAAGGAAACTCCACCCGCCGCACTCTGGCAAACAAAACAACCGACTGCGGCACACAGCACCGCCCGACGACCGGCAGCGACGCGCTGCACGGCGACGCCCAGCGTTTGTTTTTTTGCTTCAAAAAAACTGCTCGTTCTGGCATGGGGCGGGGCGTCATGGATCACCACGAACTGGAAGAAGGCAAACAACTCGCACTCGACTTCACGAAGTTGCGCAAAGTCGTCGCGCAATGCACCGAAGACGTCATCCCCGCCATCGCGCAGGATGTAGATTCGGGCGAAGTGCTCATCGTCGGTTACGTCAACAAGCTCGCGCTCGAGACGGCGTTTCGCGAAAAAATGGCAACATTCTGGAGCACCTCGCGCAACGAACTTTGGATAAAAGGCAAGACCTCTGGCGACTTTCTTTCGTTGGTGGAGGTGCGCGTAAATTGCGAGCAAAACTCCGTCCTTTACCGTGTGAAACTTGCTGGCAAAGGCGCGTGCCACACCAAGCGCGCCGACGGGCAAACACGCCACGGCTGTTATTATCGCCGGATAAATCCCGACGAAAAAACACTCGAATTTTCGGACGGCCAGCAGTAGCCAGCGCGTTTTCCCCAAGAAAAGGCTTTCCCGAAAAATGGGCGCGGGCATGGTTTGCGGCATGATTTGGCTGTATAGGCTTTTGTTTGTCCCGACGTTTTTGGCACTCTTCCCGCGCCAACTGTTGCGGATGTTGCGGCGCGGCGGTTACGGGCGCGACTTCCACCACCGCCTCGGCCTCTTCCCGAAGCTGCCCGCCAAACGCGCCGGAGTGCGCCGGATATGGCTACAAGCCGTGTCGGTCGGCGAAGTCAACGCCGTCGTCCCGCTCGTGCGCGAGCTTTCCGCCAAGGGCGAAAACGAGGTCGTCCTCACCACGACCACAAGCACGGGATACGCCATCGCCCGCGAACGGCTCGGCGCGGTCGCCCTCGCAACAGGGATTTTCCCAATAGACTTTTTGCCATGCTCGCGCCTCGCGTGGAGCCGCATCCAGCCAGATTTGGTCGTGCTCATGGAGGGCGAATTGTGGCCAGAACACCTCCGCACCGCGCAGAAACGCAAGGTGCCCGCCGTGCTCGTCAACGCCCGTATTTCTGACCGCTCGTTCCGGCGTTACACGCGCTTTCCTACTGTCGCAAAACAGCTTTTCGGCGCACTCGCCTGCGCGGGCGTCGGCACGCACGAAGACGCACGCCGTCTCAGCCACCTCGGCCTCCCGTGCGAAAAAATCATTCTCACCGGCAACCTCAAATTTGACGCCGCCGCCGCAACGCCCACCAGCCCGCCACCCGCCGCCACCGCCGCGCCCGCGCCCGCCGACGCCGAAATCACCCGCGACGCGCTTGGGTTTGGCGACGCGCCCGACGCCCCCATTCTCCTCGGCTCTTCGACTTGGCCGGGCGAGGAGCAGATGCTTCTCGAAGTGCTCCGCCAAGCCCGCAAACGCGACATCCCGCTGCGCCTCCTTCTCGTGCCGCGCCACGCCGAGCGCCGCAACGAAATCGCAGCCTTGCTCGAAAAAACCGACTGGCACTGGCACCTCCGCTCAAAAACTCCCGACGCCTCCGCCGCATCCGCCGACGTGTGCGTCGCCGACACCACCGGCGAGCTTTCCCGTCTCACACGCCTCGCCACGCTCGCCTTCATCGGCAAAAGTCTCCCACCCAACAACGGTGGCCAGTCGCCCGTTGACTGCGCGGCGGCGGGCGTCCCGATGGTCTATGGGCCGTTCATGTCGAACTTCCGCGAAGCCTGCCGCAACTTGGAGGCCGACCACGCCGCGCTGTGCGCGTGCCACGCGGGCGAGGCGGCGGCGGCGCTTCTGAGTCTGCTCGAAGACGCGCCGCAACGCGCCAGCATGTCGAAGAACGCCAAGCGCTGGCACATCGACAACCAAGGCGCCACCGCCGCCACACTCCTCATGCTGGAAAAAATTAATTTTGCGCCGCCGCCCAACGAGGTTATCCAGTCCAGCTAAACACCCGAGCACCCGAGCATTTCGCGCC
>JAITPT010000005.1 GCA_031289285.1 Puniceicoccales bacterium | reverse complement strand
CTGCGTGTCGGCTTGCTCACCCATGCCGCTGGCGTGAACGGACACAGGGTGAAAACGATAGATGTTTTGCGACGCGCCCCGGGGGTGCGTCTTGTCAAACTTTTCGGACCAGAACACGGCATCTATGGCAATGCGTCCGCAAACGTAAAGGTGGGCGACGCGATTGACCGGCGCACAGGCTTGCCCGTGTATTCGCTCTACGGGGAGACGCGCCGCCCGAAGCCCAAAATGCTCGAAGGGCTGGATGCACTTTTGATTGATTTGCAGGACGTGGGGGCGCGGACATACACCTACGTTAGCTGCATGATTTATGCGATGGAGGCGTGTTTCGAGGCAGGCGTAAAAGTCATTGTGCTCGACCGCCCAAACCCGCTCGGCGGTCTCAAAACAGACGGCCCCGGGCTTGACAAAAACTGGAAAAGCTACGTCGGCGCGTTGCGCGTTCCCTACGTTCATGGCTTGACAATCGGCGAACTTGCGTTGATGGCGACGCGCACCACTGGTTGGCTGACGCTCTCCGAGGAGGGGCGGCGCAAGGGGCGCGTGGAGGTTGTCAAGATGCAGGGTTGGCGGCGCTCGATGCGTTGGCGCGACACGGGGCTGCTCTGGGTCGCCACTTCGCCGCGCATTCCGCACATAGACTCCGTGGATTTCTACCCTGTCACTGGTCTCGGCTGCGAGTTGGAGGACGACTTCACGCACGGTGCGCAAGGGGTGAAAGCCTCCGTGTGGCCGTTCCGCTTTATCCGCCATGCAGCGAAAAAACCGCCAGAGGTCGAGCGCGCACTCCGCGCCAAACGCATCGCCGGTCTCGGCTTCAATCCGATGCTCATGAGCGACGGCACCAAGGGCGTTTTCCTGACAATTCGCGACTGGGCAGCGCTGCGCCCCACTGAGCTAAATTTCCACATGATGCAGCTTTCGTGCCTCTGGGCCAAAGGCGGCAAAAACCCCTTCGCCGCGCTGTCCAAGGGGCGTCGCGACACGCTCATCAAACACATCGGCTGCGAGGCGTTTTTCAACGACCTGTGCAAGCGCGGCGCAGCGGTGAACGTCAAGGCATGGGTCGCCAGATGGGAGCGCGACGGGAAGGTGTTTCAGGAGTGGGCGAAACGCTTCTGGCTTTACCCTGCCTGAGGTTGCCCCGCCTAAACTTCGGTGCGCCTGCGTCTTTTTGCGGCGATTTTCCGGCGGCGCGGCGCGACTTCGGGATTGCCCGCCGCCGCTCCTTTGCGGAAAGTTCCCCGCGTAACGCACAACCTTTTCACCACCACTTCCAGATTTTTTTGCAACACCATGAGTTTTGACATCAAGAGCCTCGTCGCCGCACGCTTTGGCGAAAACTACGCGCTCCACGAGCAATACCTCAACCGCACGCTTGTGAAGGTGCTCCGAACCATCGGATTTGACAAATGCTACGCCCGCGCCGAGGGCTGTTACCTCTACGACAAAGACGGTAACGACTACCTCGACTTCCTCAGCGGCTACGGCGTCTATGGTATCGGGCGCAACCACCCCGTCCTCAAGCAGGCCGTCAAAGACGCCCTCGATCTCGACCTCTCCAGCATGGTGCAGATGGATTGCGCGTTGCTGAGCGGGCTGCTCGGCGAGGCCGTCGCCAAAATCGCAGGCGGCGACCGCGACGCATCGTTTTTCGGCAACAGCGGCACCGAGGTTAACGAGGCCGCCATCAAGTTCGCCCGCGCACACACCAAGCGCGACCGCATCCTCTCGCTCAACGGCTCTTACCACGGCCTCAGCTACGGCTCGCTCTCCATAACGCAAAACACGAATTTCCAGAGCGGCTTCGGCCCGCTCTTGCCCGGCGTCGGCTACGTCGCGCTGGGCGACCTCGACACGCTGGAAGCCGAGCTACGCAAGGGCGATGTCGCGGGCTTTATCGTCGAACCGGTGCAGGGGAAAGGCGTCCATTTTCCCGGTGTCGGCGGCGTCGCCGAAGACTACTACACGCGGGCACAAGCACTCTGCCGACGGCACGGGACGCTCTTCATTTGCGACGAGGTGCAATGCGGCTTGGGGCGCACCGGCAAGATGTTTGCCTTCGAGCACTGGGGGCTTGACCCCGACATCATCACGATGGCGAAAACGCTTTCGGGTGGCCTCGTCCCCGTCGGTGCCATCACGGCGCGGCGGGCGATTTACCAGAGCGTCTATTCCAACATGGAGCGCTGCGTCGTCCACTCCTCCACGTTTGGGCGCAACAATCTCGCGATGGTTTGCGGCCTCGCCACACTCGCCGTTTTGCGCGACGAGCAGCTTGTCGAGCGCAGCCACGAGCGCGGCGCACAGCTCACTGCCGCCTTGCTCGAACTCGCCAAAAAACACGAGATGATAAAAGAGGTGCGCGGCAAAGGCTGCATGATCGCCATCGAGTTTCAGAAACCCTCCGGCCTCCTGCTGAAAGCCGCGTGGAGCATTTTTGATAAAGTCAATAAGGGACTTTTCCCTGAAACTATCGTCCACTTCCTGATGAAAGAGCACCGCGTGCTCACACAAGTCGCCGGGCACAACATGGACGTCATAAAAATCCTTCCGCCCTACACTATCGGCGACCGCGAAATAGAGCGTTTTGTCAACGCGCTCGACAAGGTGCTGGAAAGCTGGCGTTCGCCTTTTGGCTCCGTGTGGTCGTTTGGCGCGAACCTCGCGAAACACGCCCTCGCGCTCAAAAAATAGCCCCGCCTCCGCCGCCGCATCCCCTCCCTCTGCCCCCCCATGCGCCACTGGAAAGACACGCCCGTTCACGTCCTCGACTTCGAGGGCAGTGCGCGGACGGGTATCGTCGAATACGGCGTCGTGACGCTCCTTGGCGGGGAAATCACCGCAGCCAAGACTCGCCTCTGTGCCCCTTCCGCGCCCGTGCCCGGCGCAGATACGCAGTGCCACGGTTTGCGCGATAGCGACCTCGCTGGCACCGCCCCCGCGAGTGCCGACTGGGACTTTTTCGCGGGTTTGCGCCGCACTGGTTTTTTCTGCGCTCACCATGCCGCTACTGAGCACTCCCTGCTCAAAGCCATCTGGCCTTTTCCCGGTGCCATGCCTGACCACGCCCGCGCCGCCGACCCCACCGCCCCGCCCCTCAACGATTGGGGGCCGTGGCTCGATTCCTGCCGCCTTGCTACGGTCTGGTGCCCGCGCCTCCCCGATTACGGGCTTGGTGCGCTTATCAAGTGGTTTTGTTTGGGCAAAAAACTTGCTGCTGCCGCTGCTATTCATTGCCCGCCGAACCGCTGCCATTATCACTGCGCCCTCTACGACGCCCTCGCCTCCGCGCTTCTGCTTGGTCACCTCTGCGAACAACCCGGCAGAACCCGCGCCACCCTTGAAACTCTCGTCCGCGACAGCCTCTGCGGCAGTCGCCAAGCCGACCGTATGCAAATCGAATTGGACTTTTCGTGACCCGTGACCCGCCTCAAAGCCCGCCCCCTCCTGCCCCTCTCCTCCCTCGTCCCTTCCCCCCAACGCCACTTTCGAGTCGGCGAGGGGAGGGACTTTAACCACGAAGGAGACAAAGATTTTCACGAAGGGCACAAAGGAAGTGTGGGTGGGAGTGTTAAATCGGTGACGTCAAGACTTCCAAATTCAATACGGATTCCGTTTTGGGGCGGGGAGAATTGTGCAAGGGTTTAAAGCAGAGGGAATTAGGAATTTTCGTGGGAATAACAGAGTTGCTTCGTGGAAAGTAACAATGCGCAGATACCCCAAAGATTGTGCAAGTCGAGCCAGTCTCAAAAGCAGAATTCGGATTAAAAGACCAATTTCCACAAGAAATGGTATTGTCCGCTGTTTTTTGGTGCATTTAAATGTGCAGATGTGCTCAGTCGTTCCATGTCTTGTAATCACTTGTCATGTCAAATATTTTTTAGAGCAGTATCAAAAAGGGACAGACACTTTTTTATATGCGATTTCATAATCTTATAAAAAGGGACAGACACTTTTGGGTTTTCTATAGACAAAGGCTTCGCCGGCTGAAAAACGCGTCGCCACCGCCTTTGAGTTGGCGAAAGGCGGCAAG
This sequence comes from Puniceicoccales bacterium, assembly GCA_031289285.1. Classification (GTDB taxonomy): domain Bacteria; phylum Verrucomicrobiota; class Verrucomicrobiia; order Opitutales; family UBA953; genus CALNBE01. Next base: position 184 of record JAITPT010000005.1, on the reverse strand, counting down.
GGCGAGATTGACCCCGCCGAGTTTGAGAAGATGGAGTAAATCCTGTGTTTCGCCGTTGTCGGGATCTCATCAAACGCCCGCGCCGAGCAGGTTGGCGGCGAGTGTGCTGGCGGGCGAGTGTGCCGATTTGCTTTGGGGGTTTAGTTTTTGGTGCCGCGCATCGTGTAGAGGTCGGAGTCCGTGC
>JAITPT010000003.1 GCA_031289285.1 Puniceicoccales bacterium | reverse complement strand
CCCCCCCCCCCCCCCCCCCCCGCCCCCCCCCCCCCCCGGCCCCCCCCCGCGGCCGGGCCCCCCCCCCCCCCCGGGGCCCCGCCCGGGGGGAGTGCGGGTATAGGACGGATAGGACGAATAGGACGGATAGGACCTATAGGTCGTATAGGTCTTATAGGACTTATACGAGGGGGTGCCCGTGAGACAACGAGGGTTTCTTATCCTAAGAACTTTTCGATTTCGGGGATGTGGATGCAGCGGCGGCCTGTGGTGTCGCGCTCAAAATAAGGGTCGGTGCCGGGCTTTATGTCGAAGGGTTCTTCGGGCAAATTGTTTTCGTCGAAATCCATTTCGTCAAGGCCGTCGGTGTCGTCAAAAATCATGGAGAAACGACGTGCCTCAGGGATGAGGACGCGCAGGGGATTATCGAGACGGCCTTTTTTGACGATTTCGAGGAGGCAGGGGTTGTGCGCAGCTTTGTGGGCGTCGGTGAACTTTTTGACGACGGCGTTGGGGTCGGGGAGGGTCTCGCGGCGCGAGAGCAGGGCGACATCCGAGAAGTGGAGACAGGCTTTATACCAATCGGCAAGCTCGGTGTGGGCCGCGAAGAGGCCACAGTGGACAACGGTGAAGACGCGAGCAAGCTGCCAACCGAAACGCGGCAGAAGCGCCGCCAGTATCTCCATTTGGTCAATAGGGTTTTTGCGCCCGTTGGTGACGATGAAGACGGTGCCGGGGGCAGTCTCCGGCGAGTCGGCAAAGAGGTTGCCGTCGGCGAAACCCCAGCGGCGGATTTGCGGCGCGGCGGGGGCGGTGGTGGCGGCGGCGGCATCTGCGGCGGTGCCTTCTGCGGCTTGGGCGGCGGCGACGGTCTCGGCGAAGGCGGCGACTGCGGCGTCGTCGAGGTCTCCGGCGAAATAGACGCGGATGTCGTCTGGGTTGGCGGTGCCGTTGGCGATTAGGTCGGCGAGTATTTCACGCCGACCCGAATCGGGGGTGCCGAGGATGATGTAGGCGGAGGTCACGCTCAGAGCAGTTTTTTCAGGTGTTTGATGGAACGTTCCGCTTCGTCAACTGTGCCGCACTCGACGCTGAGCACGATGTCGCGGGGGGCGCGTTGACAAATTGCGATGATTTTTCCCCAGTCAATCACGCCGTCGCCGCAAGCGCAGCCGACGGCTGTGCCGGTGACTTTGCCGCGCTCGGCGCTGGACTGCGCGGCGGAGATGTCTTTGGCGTGAAGGTGGACGAGGCGGTCGAGCACTTTTTCAAGCCAGACGTAGGGGTCGTGGCCGCAGAGGAAGCTGTTCCCCGTGTCGAAGTTGATGCCGATGGCGGGCGATTTGTAGAGACCCTGAATGCGGTCGAGGCCGTCGGGGTGTTTCGAGTATTGCTGGTGCGGCTCGATGCCCAGCAGGATGCCACGCGGCTCGGCGGCGCGGGCGGCTTCGCCGAGCGTGTAGCGCATCAGCACGAAGTCTTCGGCCTCGGTCGTCCAAGACGACTTTGGACCCTCGTCGGTGTTGACGACCGGCGCGCCACACTCGGCGGCGAAACGCACGGCTTGTTTGAGGTATTCGACGCCGATTTCGGGGCGACCGAGAACGGTGTGCGCACTCAAGCCGGAGAGCTTGATGCCGGCGGCTTCGGCGGCGCGGCGCACACGTAGCGGGTCGTCGAGCATCGAGACGCTGTGGAAATAGCCAGCTTCGCTGAGTAGCTCGCGCCCCCAATGCACCATTGGCTCCACATATTCGTAGCCGAGTTCGGCTGCTTTTTTTACGCCCCACTCGAAGTTTTTATCTTCGTGGCGGACGTATTCCATGTTCACACCAAGTTTGACAGTTGCCATGCCGCCGGATGTTGCTGGCAACGCTTCCCTGCGCAAGCATGGAAAAAAACTGTGCCCTGCGCCGCGTCAGACCGCCAGCCCGACCGACGTGAACGACTCGACATCGAAAAGCCCTTTGTCGCCGAGTTTCAGGCGCGGGATGACGAGCAGTGCCATGAACGAGAGCGTCATGTAGGGCGAGCGTAGCGGGCAGCCCGCCGTCTTCGCCGCCGCGCTTAGGCGCGTGAATGCCGCGCCGACTTCCGCGCAGCTTCCGGCGCTCATCAGCCCTGCGACGGGCAGCGGCAACACCAGCGGCTCCGCGCCGCCGCCCGCCGCAAAGCTCAGGCCGCCTTTGCGCGAGATGACGGCGTTCACCGCCGCGCACAGCGAGGCGTCGTCTGCGCCGACGGCCACGATGTTGTGCGAGTCGTGCGCGACGCTCGACGCGAGTGCGCCGGCCCGCAGCCCGAAGTTTTTGATGAACCCGACCGCTGGCGGGGCGTCTGGCGAGTAGCGGTTCACGACGGCGATTTTGAGCAAATCGCGGGAAACGTCGGCGACGAATTTTCCGTCGCGCACAGTCGGGAGCATCTCGAGCGCCTCCGTGATGAGCTGGCCGTCAAGCGCACCGATGACGCGGATTTTTTGGGCGGTGGCGGCGGTGGCGTCGGCGGAGACTGCGAAGTCTGGCTCGCGGCAGGGGAGGCGCGAAAATTTGTTTGGGCAATCGGCGGGCGCGATTTGCGCGGGCGCGGGCAAGACGCAGTGCCCGTCTTTGGCGACAAGTTTCCCGCCTAACCATGTCTCGAGCACGCGGCCTTCGGCGAGGTTTGTCAGCACCGCGAAGTCTGCGCGGTCGCCCGATTGGAGCAGGCCGGTGTCGAGGCCGTAGTGGCGGGCGGGGTTGAGCGTGGCGGCGCGGAGGGCATCGAGCGGCGCGACGCCAGCTGCGACGGCGCGGGCGACGAGGCGGTTGATGTGGCCGTCGAGGAGGTCGTCGGGGTGTTTGTCATCGGAGCACAGGAAACACATCTCGGGGCGTTCGCGCAGGAGGGGCACGAGGGCGTCGAAGTTGCGTGCGGCGGAGCCTTCTCGGATGGCGGTGAACATGCCCAGCGCGGCGCGTTGGCGAGCTTCGTCGAGGGTGACGCATTCGTGGTCGGTCTCGATGCCGGCGGCGGCGTATTGCGCGAGGGCGTCGCCGACGAGGCCGGGCGCGTGTCCGTCAATGCGTTTGCCGAGACGTTTGGCGACGGCGAGGATGGCAGCCATTTTGGGGTCGCCGCCGATGACGCCCGGGTAGTTCATCACCTCGGCGAGATACTTGATTTCGGGGCGCGAGAGGAGCGTCTCGATTTCGGCGGGGCCGAGTGCCGCGCCTGCGGTCTCAAAGGGTGTCGCGGGCACACACGAGGGCGCACCGAAGTGGATGCGCACGGGGCTTTGGCGAGCGTTTTCGAGCATCCAGAGCACGCCAGCAGTGCCGAGGACGTTGGCGATTTCGTGCGGGTCGCTCACGGTCGCCGCCGTGCCGTGGATACAGGCGTGATGCCCGAACGCGGCAGGCGTGAGCAGCGAGCTTTCGATGTGGACATGCGCATCTACGAACCCGGGGACGAGGATGCGGTCGCGCGGCGCGGAGGGGTCGCGGGCGACGGCGGCGATGCGCCCGTTTTGGACGACTACTACGCCGGGGAAGATTTCGTCGGCGATGACGTCGGCGACGAGACCGTAGAAGGCGGTCGGCGCGGTCTGCGCGGTCTGCGCGGAAACGGTGTTTGCGCGAGGGGATTGGGTGGGGGTGTTTGTAGTGTTTGTGTGTGGCGGCATGGTGTTGTTTTTCAGGCACAGGATGTGTTTTTTTTCGCGCCGTCGTCAAAAAAGAAATCGAGGGGAGGGAGGGGGGAACCGCCTTTGAGGCTGGCGTGGGTTGCGGGCTTAATCGTGGTTTTCGGGCTGTTTCTCTGCGACTAATGTTTGGTAATCGGGCAGGAGTTTTGAGAAAAAAGTTTCGTGTTCAAAAGGCCATTTTGCATCGGGAAGAATGCGCCAGCGCGGATGTTGCGAGACGAGTGCCTGCGTCCACTCGAAGTAGCTGCTGTGGTCGGTGCGAAACCACAAGTGCGCCGCTGGCTTGGCGAGTGAAGCGAGGCGGTTGAGCATTTCGGTCTGGATGAGGCGGTTTTTGTGGTGGCGGTTTTTCGGCCACGGGTCGGGGAAAAGGAAGAAGTATTCGTCGAACTGGAGGGTCGCGGGCAGTGCGTCGAGAAACTCGTTGGCCTCGGCCTTGAAAAAAGCGAGATTGCGGAGGTGGGCGCGGTCGCGTTTGCGGCAAGCACGCTCGATGCGTTTCGTGAGCAAATCAATCCCAATGCAGTGTTTCTGAGGAAATGCGGCGGAATATGCCGCAAGAAAATGCCCGTGCCCGCAGCCGATTTCCAAGGTCAGTGCGGGATTTTCGCGGCTTTCGGCGCGGCTCTCCGTGTGGTTTTCCGCAAGCCACGCCGCGACCCCCTTGCATACATTATCAACCCGCGCCTTGCGTTCGGCGGCAATTCGAGTCGGCACCCCGTGCACCGCCGCATCTGGCTGTGCAAGCCCTACAGGACTCTCAACTTCTGTGTTTTCAAGCATTTTTTTCACAAAAAAGGAAAATCCCAAGCCCGCAACTCCCAAATCATTTTTCACGCCCTGATAATCCTAAAACCCATCCCGCTGAACTGCCGTTCTTAGGATAATTTATGTTTTGACACCGCCTCCCAAACTCCAACCCTCTCCGCCTTCTTCCTAACTCACACTAACACACAGCAACACAGCACATCACACACATGTCTGAAATCATCGAAATAACCGGACGCGAGATCATTGACTCGCGTGGAAATCCCACTGTCGAGGTGGACGTCAGGCTCGAGAGCGGGGCCTTTGGCCGCGCCGCTGTCCCCTCTGGGGCGAGCACCGGCGAGCACGAAGCCCACGAACTGCGCGACGCAAACGTCCCCGCCAAGGAATTTGCCAAAGGCATTGACCCGAAAAAGCGCTACCTTGGCAAAGGCGTCTTGAAGGCCGTTGACAACGTCAACGACGTCATCGCCCCCGAGATACTCGGCTTCGACGCCCTTGAGCAAGTCGCTATCGACAAGGTCATGCTCGCCCTCGACGGCACGCCCACCAAATCCAAGCTCGGTGCCAACGCCATTCTCGGCGTCTCGCTCGCCGTCGCTCGCGCCGCTGCCGCCGCCGTTGGCCAGCCGCTCTACAAATACCTCGGAGGCCCCAACGCCAAAGTCCTCCCCGTGCCCATGATGAACATCCTCAACGGCGGCGCCCACTCTGACGCCCCCATTGACTTCCAGGAATTCATGATTGTCCCCGCTGGTGCGCGCACTTTCCGCGAAGCCCTCCGCTACGGTGCCGAGGTTTTCCACGCCCTCAAAAAAGTGCTCAAAGACAAAGGTCTCTCCACCGCCGTCGGCGACGAAGGCGGCTTTGCCCCCACGCTCGAAAGCACCGAGGCCGCGCTCGACGCCATCGCTCTCGCTGTCAAAAACGCTGGTTACAAATTCGGCAAAGACATCTACATCGCCCTCGACGTCGCCTCCTCTGAGTTCTTCGACGCCAAGACCAAAAACTACGTCTTCAAAAAGTCCGATGGGCGCAAACTCGACGGCGACGGCATTGTTGCCTTCCTCAAGGACCTCGCGCAAAAATATCCCATCATCTCCATCGAAGACGGCTGTGCCGAAAACGATTGGGATACGTGGGGAAAACTCACTAAGGCCATCGGCGAAAACGTTCAGCTCGTCGGCGACGACTTGTTTGTCACCAACACCGAGTTCCTCAAAAAGGGCATCAAGAATCACATCGCGAACTCGATACTCGTCAAGGTCAACCAAATTGGCTCACTCACCGAGACGCTTGACGCCGTCGAAATGGCGCAACACGCCAACTACACCGCCGTCATCTCGCACCGTTCCGGCGAAACCGAAGACTCCACCATTGCCGACATCGCCGTCGCCACCAACGCTGGCCAAATCAAAACAGGTTCCCTCAGCCGTTCTGACCGTATTGCAAAATACAACCAACTCCTCCGCATCGAGGAAGAATTAGGCGCCAACGCCGTCTTTGGCGGCAAACTGCAAAAGTTCGGGTTCTAAGAACACCCGTAACCGAGCAGGCCAAAGAAAACGCCTCGTTTAACATCGGCGGGCGGGGTGCGCAAAAAGCGTTCCCCGCCCGTTTTTTTTCGGTCAGCCGCTTGCCAACGCCATTCACTCAAGAACAAAAAACGCCCATTGTCCAGTTCTGCGTGCGGCGTTCACGCCGCCCCAACCGCCCAAAAAACAAAAACAACCACCAACCCGCCACCGAGCATATCGGTGACACCACCGAAATGCTCACCAGACTTAACATCTTTATCTTCAAACGCTTGCAACTTTTTAACCAACTTCAACTTTTTGTCCATCAACAAGCGTCAACCCCTCCCCGAACATATCGGTGATGTCACCGAAATGATAATCTCGCCCAACCTCTCGACCTTCAATTACTTACAACTTTTCAACCAACTTCAACTTTTCATTCATCAACAAAAAAACGTCCAGTTCACCGCCGAACATATCGGTGACGTCACCGAAATGATAACCATACCTAACTTCTTAATCTTCAACAACTTACCAACTTTCACTCAACTTCAAATTTTCACTCATGAACCAAAAACCGACAACTAAGACTGCACGCCTCTTTGAAAAAATCCGCCGCCTCGCGCCGAACGGAGCCGAATACTGGTCGAGCCGCGACTTCGCCCAAGCCCTCGACTACAACGACTACCGCAACTTCCTGAACGTCCTTGAAAAGGCCAA
>JAITPT010000297.1 GCA_031289285.1 Puniceicoccales bacterium | reverse complement strand
CCCTTCCCCCGCCTCCCCCTACCCCCGCCTCTCTCCAAATAATTAACCAGACTAAAGATTTTGCCATTGGGGCACCCGATAATCTCGCCCCTACGGGGCTTTGTGTGAGAGGTGGCTTTTCCGGGGGGGGCGCTGCGCTCAGACAAGATGTCCGATGTCGCCTGCGGCTCCGGTCGTCCGTGCAATAAAGTGCCAGACACTTTTTCCTTTGACTCCTGATTTTTGTTTGGCACTGGCCGGAAGCACCGCACTTCATCAGGGCAAAAGGTGTCTCACGCGGACACGGACTCTCCGCTTGCACCGTTTTTTCAGGAGAAACGTGCCCTTAGCTCGGCGGGCGCGGCGGCGAGGGCGGCGTCAAATTCGGCCATATCGAAGTCGGCGACCACGAAGCCCCCGCACTCGAAGGTCGGGCACTTTGTCTGCCTGCTGATTTCCAGCATCCGCTGCCGCGCTTCGGGGTCGCGGATGACATCGCGCACTTGCGCGGCAAGCCCGCGAGCGTGGAAAGCGCGGAGCGCGTCTTCGCACCACGGACAGCCAGATTTGACGTAGAGGACGGCGTCCGCCCGTGCGTCTGCCGCTGCATTCGTCGTGTTCGGCGGTGTGTCTGTCGTTGCTTGAGTGTCGGGCATAGTCAGCAAAAAGGTTGGCGGAGGTTGGCAAAAAGGTCAGCGGGAAGTTCTTCAAAACCGCTGTGTGATACTGAGGAAAATCGTCTCGGCGTTGACCGTGTTTTTGACGTGATAGACGTTGCCCGGTGCTTGGGTGGCGACGCCCCCTTGCGAGCTTTTGAAGGCGTGTGACCACGTGAGGGAAATGTCTGTGTTGGTGGAGGCGATGGTGTAGGTGAGGCCGACGCTGGCGACGTGCTGGATAAAGAGTGGCGCGACGACATTGGCGAACTGCACATCACCGGGTATCGGGTTTTCGCTCCAGCAATAACCGGCGCGAACTTTCAAATCAGCGGCGACACTGTATTGGACGCCGACGGCGACGGAGAGGATGCTGTCCCAGCCGAGGCCGCCGATTTTGCCGTCCTTGTCAAGCACACTGTCCGGCTTGAAACCGTGTGTGTTTGCGTAGTCGAAGTAACGCAGGTCGAGGGCGAACAGGAGGTCTTTATGCGGCGTCCACGAGACACCCCAACCGAGGATGAGCGGGAGCATAAACTTAAACTCCGTGTCGCGCCGGAGGCCAGTGGCGAGGTCGGCGGAGGTTGCGCCGTTGAATTGAAACGGCTCAGCCCAAACGGGGCTTTTGACGACAAAGCCCGTTTTGACGCCGATGCCGAAACGCTTGTCGAGGTCGAACAAGACGCCGATGTTTGCGCCGCCGCCGAAGGTGTAGTCTGTCACGCTACGGTAGAGCGGGCCGCCGTCGGGCGGATACGGCGAGGTTGCCGCCGGATAACGCCCGAAGGGCATGGGGTCCACTTTGAGCGAGAAACAGCCTACGACAGCCGTAGCACCGACGGAAATCCAGTCGCGATATTTGTAGGCGGCGCTGGGCATCAGCTCGATGACCTTTACCTTGGAGGATTTGCCGTAGGTGCCCAAAATCGGGTTGGTGCCGTCGTCTGGGGCGGCGTAATTGGCGGAGGCACCGCCGATGGCACCGACGGCGCAGCCAAACGTCCAGTCGCCCGTATGCCGCGCCACGGCAAACGACGGACAATAGTAGGTGTCCTGCTTGCTTTTGGTTTTGCCGTAGGCGTAGCCGGGCGGCAGCGCGCCGCCAGTCTGCGGGTTGTAGCGATAGAAGGAGGCCGTCGAAGACTCCGGCATGAGTGCGCCGAGACCGAACGCCACTTCGTTCTCGGGCACCCCTGAGAGCGTCGCGGGATTTGTGTAAATCGCGCCCGCAGAATCGAGCGGGGCGGCGATCCCTGCGCCGCCCATAGACTCGTTGATAGCGCCCATGCCGCGAAAGAGGACACCTTGGGCGTTCACGCCGACGGTGCTTGCGAGGACGGCGCACAACGCAAGGGCGGCGGCACGTGTGACAGCGAAACGGAAGATGACATGTGGTAGCATAAAACGTTTTCCAAAAATCGGGTTTTCGGTGGCGCGTCAATCGGGAAGTCCGAGCATGTTTGCGCGAAATCTGGGTTAGGTTTTGGGGTTCACGCGCCACCGAGGCGGGCGTCGGCGTCAGCGGCGGAGAGGTCTGCGATACGCACCCGTTTCTCGCGGGAGGTGCCGCCAGAAACGAGTTCCAGCGCACAACGCGGAACGCCTAATTTTTCGGCGAGGAAGGACAGCAACTCTTTGTTGGCTTTGCCGTCTTCGGGGACGGCGTGGAGGCGGATTTTCCACGCATCACCCAGCCGCCCGACAACCGCGCTACGCGGGGCGTTCGGGACGGCTTTGATTTTTAACTCGCAGGCATCCGGCATGTCATTTGGCAGCGCGTTTGATTTCTGCGAACTTGGCGTTTTTCGCCGCCTTGTAGGCTGTATAGACCTTCGCGTTCGACGCATTAGCCTCGCCAGTGAGCACGGCGGAGGAACCCGGATTGGCAGCGGTGAAACGCGCTAACACGGCAGAAAGCTCGCCCTCGGCGACGGTCTGCCCGTCCACTGTGAAAGTGCCAGCGGCAGTGACGAAAATATTACAAACGGCAGGCGTAGCTGGCGCGGTTGTCGCGACGGGCGCGGCAGGGGCGACCTCGGGCTTGGGCGCGTCGGCGGGCTTTTCGGCGACGGCGGGCGCGGCGGGCGGCGGCGTGGGCGCGGCTTCCGGTTTCGGCGGCTCGGCGGCGGCGGCAGGCGCGGCAACGGGTGCGGCGGCGGCGGTTTTGGTTTCCGCAGCGGCGGGCGTGGCGGCGGCGTCTTCCTTGGTGTCGGCGACGCGGTAGCTTTTGCCAAGCTCGGAGCGTTGGACGACGGTTACTGTGCCAAGCCCAGCTTCGGCTGCTTTTTTGCGCACGTAGGTTTCGGCCTTCGGGTTCGAGCCTTCGTCGAGGATGAGCGTGACGGGGCGGCCCTTGAACTTGTTGCCGTATTCTCTGAGCAGACCTTCGAGCCTGTTGTTCTCTTCGGTGCCATAACTCTTGCCATCGAAGCGAAGGTTTTCGCGCGAGTCTATTTCGATGCGCACGGAATTAGGGTCAATGCGCTGTTTGATGCTAAACGGAGATTCGGCGCAGCCAGCGAGGAGGAGCGCGGCAGCGGCGAAGACGGAAGCGGAGACGGTTAACGGGAGTTTCATAGTCTTGGTGTGGTTGTGAGAGTTACTAAGTGTTGTTTTAACGGGTGGGCCTTGTCATGAAGCGCGGCTGCAAACCAGCACTTCGCACTTGGTCCGCGAGATAGATAGCGTCCTTAGTGAGAGAACGCTCGTCGGCAACTACTAAAACAGGCGCACCGGGCAGCTTTGCGGCGATTTCGGCAAGACGTGTTTTAAGGACGGCGGCGGTGACCTCCTTGCCGTTAAAGTAAAAAACTCCGGCCTTGGTGACCGCTACCACGATGCCGCCGCCGTCGCGCCCAGTGACTTTGTCGGCACTCTCGGCGTTCGGCGGCGTGATGGAGAGCGACTGGATTTCGTCAAAATGCATCGTCATCAAAAAAAAGAAAATGAGTGCCGTCATCACGTCAATTAACGGGACGATGTTGATTTCGGGGCGGCGTTTTCGCGGTCGGTAAAGGCTCATGTGCGCAGGCGGTTTGAAGGAGGGCGGCGGTGGTTGTGGCGGTTGCGGCTGTTGCGGCGGTTGTTATTTGCGGGGCACCGGGTCGGCGCGGAAATGAAGCGTGATGCCGGAGGACGGTTCCGCCTCAGTGCTGGCGGACGTGGCAGCGGAAGTGGCGGCGGACGCGGGCGCGGTAGGCGCGACGGCGGCGAAGGTGGAGGCGGGTGCCGCAGTGGTGGCTGACGCTACCGAGGAGACGGGCGGTTTCGCAGCATTGGCCTTTATGGCGGCAGGCGAGACGGCAACTGTTGGGTAAAACGGCGTCACAACAACAGGCGTCGTTTTTTTCTTCGAGGCGTCGGCGGCGGGTGCGGCGGATGCGGGCGCGGGCGTGGCGGTGGACGCAGCGGCGGTGGTTGCGGGCGTGGCAGACGCGGGCGCAGTGGCGGATGCGGTGGCGGATGCGGTGGCGGGTGCGCTGGTGTTTTTTTGAGCGGACGTCGGCGGAGTTTTCGCCTTCTCGGTTTTCACGGGTTCGAGCGGCAACAGCGGCGGCAGTTTCACCGTGCCGGAAACGGACGGTTCCGCGCCGACGCAAAACGAGCAAAGGCGTTCGACGGCGATGTTGATTCGTGCGGAAAGAACCTCGAGGCGGCGGGAGATGTAGCTGCTGCCGAGCAGCGCAGGAATTGCGATACAAAGGCCAAGCATCGTCGTGATGAGTGCCATGCCGACGCCGCGTGTGAGCGTGGCAGCAGCGGGCATCCCCTCTTCGGGGAAAAGCGAAAAAAGCCCCCAGACTGTGCCGAGAAGACCAATGAGCGGTGCGGCACTGACAATCGTGTCAAGCAGGAATATGCCGCGTTCGAGACGTGTCAGCTCGAGTTGCGCGTAGGCTTTGAGCGTGTCGGGGTCGGGGTTGTTTCTTTGAAAAAAACGGACGATGCGTCCGCCGATGGTGCGTTCGAGCGCGGGCGGCAATGCGGGCGGGTTACCCTGCGCCAAGATGCGCAGCAGCGCGTCGGGGACGATGCGTCCGTTGCGTAGCGCAAAAAGGCGTTCCATGAGGATGAACACCGCGATAAACGAACAACCGCCGAGTGGCCAAATGAACCCCCCGGCTCCATCAATAAGAGTTTCCATGCGCCGCCCAGCAAAGGCACGAGGCGAAAAAAGGGCAATGTTTTTGAAAAACTTTTACACAGCTGAAAAACTACGTCGTCCCCGTCATCGGCCCCGCTCCTGCTCGGCAAACCGCCATGACAGCGGGCAGAGGGCGCGGAACGCTCCTTCGCTCCCGCCGACACTGCTTTTCGAGGTAGCGAGAGACAACGCGACTGTCCCGCAGACTGCTAAGTCTAACTTGCTTTCAAAAAGTCACGAATTGCCCCCTCGCCACTTTGAATGAGAGACGGTCGCTGCCAGTTTCTTGGAGGTGCCGTTCTGGATTGCCGTTCGCAACCCCCCGCCACTTTGAATGAGAAATGGTCGCTGCCAGTTTCTTGGAGGTGCTGTTCTGGATTGCCGCTCGCAACCCCCCCCGCCACTTTGAATGAGAGACAGTCGCTGCCAGCCCCAACGGGGCGTCCAGCATTTAGCCGTGGGTGACTGAGCGCAGCAAAGGAACCCACGGTTCGGCGACACACGACCCAAAGTCCCGAAGGGACGACAGCGAGTGGAGTGTGGCACAGACTACCGAGCCGCAGGCGACATCGGACATCCTGTCTGTGGACGAAGCGCTCACAGAAGCGGCGGCATTTGGTGTGCTGGCGCACACGCGACACGGGGCAAGGTGCCCGTGCCGCACACATCCGCCGCTCATCCACTACACTGGCAACCATGAGGTTGCGGCATCTGCAAAAGCGATGTTGGTGTCCGTTACTCGCTTTGCCAGTGCGTTCCATGAGTGCTGTGCGCAGCCCGCCCGTGTCGAACAAAAATCGGGAGTCAAATGAAAAAGCGTCTGGCACTTTATTGCAGTGTTAGTGCGGTGTTGGTGTCCGTTACTCGCTTTGCAAGCGCGTTCCATCGGTGCTGTGCGCAGCCCACCCGTGCCGGACAAAAATCGGGAGTCAAATGAAAAAGTGTCTGGCACTTTATTGCAGTGTCGGTGCGGTGTTGGTGTCCGTTATTCGCTTTGTCAGCGCGTTCCATCGGTGCTGTGCGCAGCCCGCCCGTGTCGGACAAAAATCGGGAGTCAAATGAAAAAGCGTCTGGCACTTTATTGCACGTTGGGAACTTTTGGGGCGGGGGGAAGTCTTTTCAGCGATGACACGTCGTCTTTCCCTTCTACTTGCGGGCGCGTTCGCGCTCGCTTCTTTTTTTCGCGTCGGCCCGTCTGTCGGCCCGTTTGCCGCGTCAGCTGCCGCCGCGCAAACGCCGCTCGTCGAGCGCGCCCGCCCCGTCTGGGCAGAGGGACGCGAGAAAGAGATGAACCTCACACTCGGTTTCGCGACCGAATTTACCGCCCGTGCGGGTCAAAAAATCGCTGTCAAAATCGCTGCCTCCACGATTTACCGCGTGTGGCTTAACGGCGAATTTCTCGGCTCCGGCCCCGCCCGCGCCGCACACGGATTTTACCGCGTGGACGAATACCGCCCCGCCCCCAAACACCTCCGCGACGGCGCAAACTTCCTCGCCATCGAAGTCGCTGGCTACAATATCAACTCGTTTTACACGCTCAACCAGCCGTCGTTTCTGCTCTCCGAGGTCACCCGCGACGGGCAGGTTGTCGCCGCGACGGGCGACGCCAGCGGCGAAACAGTTGCCGCCTTCCGCGCACAAATCGTCAAAGAGCGGGTGCAAAAAGTTGAGCGTTACAGCGCCCAGCGGACATTCACCGAGTATTACAAAATGGAGCAGGAGGACTACGATTGGTGGCGCGGCAAAAAGAGCGCCGCCGTGCAAAGCAAACGCGCCGCTGTCCCGCTGAAAACATTTCCGCCGCTGCGCTTGCTCCCGCGTCATGTGAAGTTTCCCGATTTTGCGGTTGTCACGCCGACGGTTGTTTATTCGGAGGGCACGTTCACCCACAAAAAGCCGGAACGTTATTACAAGAACCGCTCGCTCACACAAATCGGCCCGCAGATACTTGGTTTCCGCGAAAGAAGTATCCCCGTGAAACCTTCTTTTGAGGCACAGGAAATCGTCAACACAAGCCAGCAAATTCTCCGCGTAAAAAACAGCGCGGCGTTTGCGGGAAAAACGCTTGCGAAAGACACATTCAGAACTTACGATTTCGGCGTCAATCTCACGGGATTTCTCGGCGCAAAAATAAAATGCACGACTCCTTCGCGGATATTCTTTTATTTTGATGAAATGCTGACGGGCGACGACGTTCGCGCCAAAGAACGCCAAGGCAGTGTCAACAACCAGATTGTCTATGAACTCGCGCCGGGCGAATACGACTTGGAGAGTATAGAGGCCTACACCTTTCGTTATCTAAAAATCCTCGTCACAGAAGGCGAATGTAAATTGGAAGCAGTTCACCTGCGCGAGTTTGCATATCCTGTTGACCCACGTGCTACCTTTGTCTCATCCGACGAAAAGCTCAATGCTATTTACGCTGCCGCTGTGCAAACATTTCGTCAAAACACGGTGGATGTTTTTATGGATTGCCCGTCTCGCGAACGTGCTGGTTGGCTGTGCGACAGTTATTTCACCGCCATCGTGGAACAAGAACTTACTGGCGCGTCGGATGTCGCCCGCAACTTTTATGAAAACTACGCGCTTCCCAAGCGTTTTCCTGCTATCCCCGACGGAATGCTTCCGATGTGTTATCCGGCAGACAACCACACGGGGCAATTTATCCCCAACTGGGCGATGTGGTTTGTTCTCCAAGTCGAGGATTATTCACGTCGCGGCGGCGACCCCGCGCTTGTGCAACAACTCCGCCCGCGAATTGAAAAACTACTCGCCTATTTTGCAACTTATGAGAACACCGACGGCCTTTTAGAAAATCTAAAAAAATGGATTTTTGTCGAATGGTCTCAGGCCAACCACCACACCTTTGTGCGTCCTGTGAATTATCCGACAAACATGTTATATAGTGCCGCGCTCCGTGCCGCAGCCAATTTATACAACAACGAGGCGTTTGCAAAGAAAGCGGAAAAAATAAAAAACACAATTTTGCGTCAGTCCTATAACGGGGAGTTTTTTATTGACACGGGGCTTCGCGAAAACGGGAAAATCGTGCGTTCGCAGAACATAACGGAGGTGTGCCAGTATTATGCGTTTTTCTTCGACATCGCCACGCCGGAAACGCATCCTGCGCTCTGGCAAAAGTTGCTGCGCGAATTTGGTCCCAACCGCGACGCCGCGAAAGTTTGGCCAAATGTCCACAAGGCTAACGCTTTTATCGGAAACTATTTACGTGTGGATGTGTTGGCGCGGCACGGGCGTCAGGCGCAATTATTATCGGAGACGCGGGACTATTTTTATTGGATGGCGGAGCGCACGGGCACGCTTTGGGAGCACCAGAACACTGGCGCGAGTAGCAACCACGGTTTTGCCTCGTATATTGCCCATGTCTTGTGGCGCGATGTGCTGGGGATTTACAAAATTGATTATTTGAAAAAAGAAATAAGTGTGCGTTTTTCGGATGTCCCGTTGGCATCTTGTGCCGGTTCGCTTCCTGTTGGTGATGGCAAGGTCGCTCTGGAATGGTCACGTGCCAACGGCGAGCTAAAATACAAATTGCAAATCCCTTCCGGTTACAAGGTAAAAATCGAAAACAGATCTAAAGACCGTTTGATTGAAAAATAAAATTTCCGATAAACCTAAAAAAGGTTCCTCGCTGTTTTGAGTGGGACGCGAGTATTGGCAAATGATGAAGCCCATTATCCTAAAAACGGCAGTTAATGCGGGCGGTTTTGCACAATCTTTTGGCCGTCTGCGGCTTGTTCTTTCCGCTCCACGCACCGCAAGGTGCGCGTCGGGAAAGCGCAAACCGCATCCGCCTCAAAATCTTGCGCAAACCCTTCCCGCTGAACTGCCGTTCTTAGGATTATCGAGGTCTCTTGTTTTTTAGCCCTGCAAGGGCGAGATGTGCATAACAGTGGGTGTAGCGCAGCGGAACCCACGGAAAAGCCACCCCTCACACAAAGCCCCGTAGGGGCGAGATTATCGGGTGCCCCGGCGGCCCAATGGCAAAATCTTTAGTCTGGTTAATTATTTGGAGAGAGGAAGGGGCAGAGGAGAGGCGGGGGAAGGGGAGAAGCAAGTATCCACCTCTCAACTATGCGATAAATCATGCACTTACAACACGGGCAACATTTTTCCCATTTATTGTTTACGAATTAAAAGGCAGCCATTTTATTACTTGACTTCGTTGCGGTTCGTGCAACTTTCCCTTGCAGTGCCCAGCACGTGCCCTTCACAAACTTGCAACGAAATACACACCACCCGCATCTGGTAATCCGATAATCTCGCCCCCTGCGGGGCTTTGTTGCAGGGGCGTGGCCGACCGGAGGTTTCGCTGCGCTACACCTCCGGTTATGCACATCTCGCCCCATGCGGGGCTGGATGCGTCCGAGCTTCCTCGCAAAGTAGCGAGGAACCCCTAAAAACGGCAGTTGAGTCG
>JAITPT010000290.1 GCA_031289285.1 Puniceicoccales bacterium | reverse complement strand
ACGATGACGTGGTATTTGCGGCGGTTGGCGGGGTTGACGAGGCGCAGGTGCGCTTTGTGGTTGCTCCATTTGTCGGCGAGGGGGCCGGCGGGGATTTTGGCATCAAGTTGGAAACTCATAGCGGTGGCTGTGTGCGTGGTGTGGTTTGTGTGGATGTGTGTGTGAAGTGCGCGTGTGTGAGTAGCGCGGTGGTCTGAAAAGTTGCGCGGGGAGCGTGGGGATTTGCGCAGCGTGGGCAAGCTGGAAAACAAGGCGGCGCGGGCGGCACTGATTACGCAGGCGGCGGTGCGGATTGCGGCGGAACTTCACCGCTCGCGTTTTGTTTCCCCGCCGATGCGTTTTCTAACTTTACTACTCGCAGCCCTCGCGGGCGCGTTGTCTCTCCGGCCCGCTCTCGACGCCGCCAAGCCCATCGAGCGCCAGAGCCTCAAGCGGCATTTTTTCATGCTCGACAAAGGCGAGACGCGGGTGTTGCCCGCCGGCCCGCTCTACACCTCTTCCGACCCGAAGGTCGCCACTGTCGCGGGCAACCGCCTCCAAGCGGCGGGCGAGGGCGAGTGCGAGATTTTTGCGCTTGAGCCGGGCAGCAAACGCACCAGTGCGGCGGCGGTCGCGGTCGGCTGGCCGGTGCAAAATCCGGTGCTCCCGTTTTCGTGGAACCTGTATGTCCCCGACACCGAGGCGCACAACTTCGCTGGTGCCGTCTATATCTACGGCTCGCTCGACGCCGACGGCGGGAGCTACTGCTCGCCCTACTATCTCTCGCTGTTTTCGCGCGACATCCGCCGCTGGGAGAGCAAGGGCGTGTCGTTCTCCTCGTTCCAAGAAGGCGTGCCGCATCGCGGGCGGATTTTGTGGGACTCCGACGGGTTCTTCGACAGGGCGTCCGGCAAGTTTCTGCACTACGGTTTTTTTGCGGACACGATGAGCGGCAGGAACAACCACATGTTCGTCGTCGAGGGCAACAGCCCGACGGGGCCGTTCTCCAATTTCCGCTGGCTCACCGGCGACAAATCGGGGAACAAAGTTGACGGCATCTCGGCGCAAGTTTTCGAGGACACCGACGGCGTGCGCTACATCACCTACGCGCCCACGGCACACGTGCATCCGTCGAAAAACTACCCAGTCATCGCCCGTCTGCGCGACATCACCACGGTTGACGAGGCGAGTGCCGTGAACGTCGGCGCACAGGTGAAAGACTTTTACGAAGGCCCCTCGCTACGCAAACGCGGCGACACCTACTACCTCGTCTATGCGGAAAACACGGGGCGCATCACCGACCGCAACCGCCGCCCCGTGCGCCTCTCTTACGCGACTGCGAAAAACATTTTCGGCCCCTACACCTATCGCGGCATCATCGTCTCCATCGAAGACATGCCCGGCGACAGCAACATCCAAGGTTCCATCGAAGAGCACGGCGGGCAGTGGTATGTCTTCTACCACCGCTCGCTCAACGGCCCCTACAACCGCCGCGCCCTCTGCGTAGAAAAAATCAACTTCGACGCAGACGGGCGCATCGGGCGCGTGGAGCCGACGAGCAGCGGCGTCGCGGAAGGCTTGGACACGGCGCGCCCGATTTGGGCTGGCACGGCAGTCATTTTCAAAAACGTCAGGCGCGGCGAGTTTGGCGACTTCGGCGGCGTGGAGCTTGGCGGCAAAGCGGGCAACGAATCGCTGCTGGGCTTCCGCTACGTTTTGCTCACCGGCAAAGAGCAGCAGCTCGCGTTTGCCGGTGCCAATCTCGGCAACATCCGCCGCGCCCGCGTGTTCGCCGACGGCAAACTGCTCGGCGAAGGCGACGGCACGAAGGGCATCAAAATCGAAAACGCGCCAGCAGGAAAAACCGTGCTCACACTCACGTTTGAGACGGCGGGCGGACCGCGCCCCGTGGTGTATTCGGCGAAGTTTGCGCGGTGAACGCAGCGGCGGCGCGGCTTACCATCGGCCAAGTTTCCAGCCGAGCCAGACGCCGCCGAGGCACAACGCGAGCGAGAGCACGATGTTTGCCAGAGCGAGGGCGGGCTGCCCTTTTTCAAACTGCTCGAAGGTCTGCAAGCTGAACGCCGAGAAAGTTGTGAAGCCGCCACAAAAACCTGTCGCGAGCAAAGTCCGCCAGCAGCGCACGTCTCCCGCGCTTGCGCCTGCGCCTGCGGTTTCGGGAAACTTTGCGGCGACCCAACCGATGAGCAGCGAGCCAAGCACGTTCACCCAAAGTGTCGCCCACGGGAAACGCGCCACCCACAAAACGGCGGCTGTCCCCCGCGCCAACGCGCCCGCCGCGCCGCCCGCCGCGACCAACGCCGCCCATTGCCAAGTGATAGTTTGCATGTCGCCCAGCCAAAACCTTCCGCCCGCCGTCGGCAACCCCGCGTCGCAGGGCGCAGGGGTGCAGCAGGCGACGGCGAACAGCGAATATGAGAACGAGGCGGAACCACGGATGAGCACGAATAAGCACGGATAAGGTTGGCGACGGCGCTTTTTATGGAGTGCGGTGGCAGAACACCGACACCGCTTTCGCCGACGCCGCGCAGTCCGCTGACCACTCAGTTAACCCTAAGAACGGCAGTTCAGCGGAAGAACGGAAGAACGGAAGAGCGAAAAGCAGAATGCGTTACCCTTGGTTTTCTCCGCAAAACAAATCTTCGTAAGCGTAAGCGAGTGCGGCAAGCGTGAGCGGAACGGTGTAAAACAACCCAACAAGAAGACAAAGCGCACCAAGCATATTAAGCAACATGGCGGCAATCAGCAGCAGGAGTAGTTTCCAAAATTGACGCCCGACGACGCGACGGCTTACACCCATCGCCGTCCAAAAATGAAGCCGTTTATCCATAATGAGATACTCCGCGAAGCTCCATGAGAGAGTGAGCCAGAATAAGCCGAAAAAACTAAGCAACAACAATGCGTAAAGAACGGCAAAAGTGACCCACGACAATGTCTCTAACGAACCAATAAACTCTAAAAATTGAGGTGGGATTTTTTCCATTTCTTCCTTGAATCTTGGATTGGCAAGTATCTCGGTCGCGGACAATGCACGCCCCACAAAAAAACTGAGGGCGATAAGCGGAATAGAGGCGATGAGCGAAAACAGATTGCGGACGAGAGAGAGTAGAATGAGTTGCAGAGGCAGGCGTTTGAAACCGGAAAACACCGCGCCCATATCAAGCGGGACACCGCGGGCGCGGTTGATATAAAAGTAAATGAGACCGCCTTGGAGGATAGCAATGACCGGAGTAAGCACAAAAGAACCTATCGAACTGGCACCTTCCTGAGCAGCTTCGAGCACGGCAAGAGAGATGCCTGCTGCTATAATAAAACCGAAGAGAAGCAAATATGCGCCGAGCAACGAACCGAAACAATTGCGGCAAAGTGTCCGTGCCCGCCCGATGCAGGAGCGCACGGAAAGACGTCGGCTACGGCTTGCCAATTCGTCGGCGAAAGCACCTTCGTCGGGAACAAAAATCGTGCCCTGTGCCCGCTCGACAACTGGCGTCCCTGCATAAACAAAGCGTGGCGGCAAACCGGACGGCGCACCTGCCACCGAAGCAAGAACCTCGCCGAACTCTGCGAAGTCGCCAAGTGTGTGCCATTCGGTTTCGTTGCTGCGCCGAGCTTGAGTGCGAGCGTCGGCGCGTCGAGCGACAACCCACCCCTTGAGCCTTTCGGCGTCAACAGGACCGTATTCGTTCCCGTCCAGTGCAAGAATAACAAACATGTCCGCGCAAGAAGCAGCATTTCCACGGAGAGTCAACGCCGTCTTTTTAGATTGCTTACGGGCATTACGGACGCTCAACTGGTGTGCGTCATGGCCCAAAGAAATCTTTTTATCGGCGCACTGCTCGCTTGCGCGGGACTCGTATTCACAGGTTGCCCGTCTGGCGAATCCACCAAAAACGCGGTTGCCGCCGCCGCAAAAAAAACTGTGGGCGTGGCGAAAAGTGCGGTCGCTGGTGTCGCCCAAGGCGTTGACGAAGGCCGCAAAGAAACTGTCGGCCTCGATGGGGCGCACGTGGTGAGCACCTACGCGGAGATAACGAAGTTGCTCGGAATCGAGCTGTTGAAGGTCGGTGCCGACGATAAGGGACATCTGCGCGTGACACTGGGTTTTGCCAACAACACCGACACGCCTGTGCGCATGAGCGGGTGGGGCACGAAAACGGAGATTTTGGTGCTCGACAAAGACGGCTACGTGAAGCGCCTGACCAAGGACTTGCCGGAAATCACTATTCCCGCGAAGGCGAAGGACAAGGTTGACTTTCACTTCGACATCGCACCTGATAAGGCCGTGACCATGCGGTTTTTCGAGGGTGAGATTTCGCTTGTAACAAAGGAAGCCGCCCAGAACAAAACCCAGAACAAAGCTCAGGACAAAACAACCAACGAGCCGAGCACGGGGCAAAAATAATCCTAAGAACGGACGTTGGAGGGGAAATATTGCGAGAAGATGTTGTGGCAGCTGCGCTTGGTGGATTTGTGAAGGCGCACCTGTTGGTGTGTCGAACAAAGCCAACAAGTGAAGATGCCATAACAGCTTCCGTAAGATGACCCGACTCAACTGCCGTTTTGAGGATAATACGCTTCTTTGCTGGAAAAACGGTCTTTGGCGGTGCGGAGGATTTTTTGAGTGCCCAGACTCCGAAGCAGACTTGGCAATCTACGTGACGGGCGACGGGACGAGCGGACGATGGCGAGAGTGCAGCCCCTGCGTTAACCACAAAGAGCACAAAGGACGACACAAAGGGCACAAAGTTTTTTTGAATTTTGAATTAGGAAGTTTTGCTATCACCAACTCCACCCACTCCAATTCAACCTAAAAACGGCGGTTGGAGGGGAAGTATTGCGAGAAGATGTTGTGGCAGCTGCGCTTGGTGGATTTGTGAAGGCGCACCTGTTGGTGCGTCGAACAAAGCCAACAAGTGCAGATGCCA
>JAITPT010000288.1 GCA_031289285.1 Puniceicoccales bacterium | reverse complement strand
AGCCAGAAGAACAAATAGGCGTCTGCCAGTTGCCATGCGGCCATTTGTTCGCAACCCGGGTAAGTGGTAAATTCTTTCGGAGCATACAGTTTTCCGTCTTTGTGGCGCGCCTGCATCGTCTCTATTCTATCCGCACGGATACGCAACCAGTCAATGGCCTTGTGCTTTAACTCTTTGTCCAAGCCGAGAAGATGGACATTCACATCCAGTAGATAATAGATGTCGAAACGGTATTTACTCCAATCCGTTCCCTGAGGATGATAGAGTTCCGCCTTGCCGGGAATATACATCGTTCCACCCGGAGATTTATATGGCGGAGATGTCCAGACGTGCTCAGTGAAAGAGCGGTAAATAAAGGGGACGTTAAATGATGCCCCTTCAAAGACGGGCTGGAGAGCGAGTGGCTGGATAAGAAAAGACCTTGTTTTAAGCGTTATACTCGACGTATAGTCTGGATGAACTATATTATGATTTACGACCGCGCCATCAGCGCGAACATTGTATCAGTGTAACCAGTTCTTAACCGGTTTGCCATCAACGATTTGCTCATTCTTCAAATCACTTTTTAGGGCAAATGAGGAAATCATCAATTCGCAGCATACGCGCTTCCATGCGCCAACGTTAGGATGGTTCGGCATCATGGCAATTGCTAATTGTAAAATCTTTGCATTCCACGCATTTTCTTCCGCCTTTGTATCTCCCGGCGTATTGACGTGGCCGTTCGGAGTAGTCCAATATGGGACACGATAATTTGGTAAAATAAAACGGTTTGCTTCTTCGATTACCATCGTTTGGACAAGTGCTTGAGTTTCCTTGTCGAGATTGTCCCAGAGCATCCAAGCGCCATGTCCGGCCAGTGCCGCCCAAGAAGCCGACTGCCATACATAACCCCAACCCTTGCCATCCGTCCGGTTTCCTTTGTAAGAAACCGCAAGCCCACGGATAAGAGCGACAATGCGCTCCAGCGCGACATCAGGAGAAACGCCCAATTCCTTCTCATTTGGTTTGGCGCATTTCAGTGCGACGGCTGCTGCATAACAGACACTTGCAGAGGGACGGATATCCCATTCGCGGTAACGATTGAAAATGTATAATTGCCGCTGTTCGTCTTTCTTTAACGACTGGCTTATCCATCCTAAATTATACCGGATAGTGTTTAGAAAAATCAGGCGACTTTGTTTTTCGTCTTTTCCTTGTTCACGGGAGACGGCAAAGTTTTCCCATCGAATAGGAACGACGCGGGTGGCGTCGTCGTTCACTTCTTGACTGCTTAGGAGGGCTTGCCGGTTGTCGGAATTTGTGAGGGATTTTTCCGATACATTCGTTTTATTTAAGGATTTAATTTCGCCTTTGTTGTTTATCAGTTGAACCTTTTGTTTATCAGTTTTTCCCTGCAAAAATATATTTGACAGATGTAAAGTTTCTATCGTGCCAAGATTATTGATAAAATTGATTGCCCCTTTACTTTTATTATTTAATGTCGCATTGCTGACAGACAAATACTCAATGTGAGCGCCTTTTTCCACCAAAATACTGTCGGTGGCAGACGCTTCCTCTGTCCGGTGATAATCGGTGATAGTTAGGTTGGAAACTTGCGCAGGCGAATGAATTCGTATGTGGGGCTGCCGACCTCCCTTTGTCGAATTGGAAGAAAACAAACCGTTAATAGATATGTCTTCAAATGTGCTGATAATTTCGGGATGGACTTTGTGGTTGGCAAGAATTATTGACTCCATGATATAAGTGCCGTGAACATTGGAAATCTTAATTCTTTTTACAGGTGAACCGCAGGAGTTTAGCCTGACGGCACGGTGTGCATGTTCCGCCCATATCCCGTCAACCTGTATGTCTGTAATTGGCCCGCGGCTAAGCTCTACTAATGGGACGTCATCGGCATTGAGTGCCACCAAGTCGTCGTTAGTCGCTCCTTTCAAGTTGACGATACGTCCCTGATGACTGTTACCAGCAATATGAATTCCGTCCATATTGCCTCGGCGGAGATTAAAGTCAAAAGTGATGTTTTCTATTGTAAATCGTAACAGGTTGCCTCCGATAAAAGCGAACATTTCGGGGTCTTTGAAAGTTACATTTGCGATATGCAGGTCTTTAACATTGTCAAATTGCATCAATACGCCGATGTATCTGTTCGGGTCATACGGAATGTCTTTGTTTTTTCTATTTTGGTGATAGAGTGTCGTTTGCGTCAGGTTATTGCCGTCCCAAATGCCGCCAGTGACTGTTATGCGTTCGTTTCCGCCAGCGTGATCTGCATTGGTTAGCAGGTGCGCTCCGGCATGGTCGGCCAGACGAATGACGGCATTGCGGTCGGCGATTAACGTCTGACCGGAATGGATTTTTAACGTTTTACTGATGAGATAATTTTTCGGTGGCTGCGGTAGATATACCGTCGCCGCCTTACTATCCAGCAGTGCTTGGATGCCTTGGGTATCATCGTGGATACCGTCGCCTTTTACTCCCGGTATGTTCGGGATGGTTTGCCCATAGCCGGTATCCGCAAAGGAAAAAAGGGCTACGAAGACTAAGATGATTATTTGTTTCATGTGTTGGTTGGTTGTCGGTTGAGTGGTTGGGTGGTGGACGGCGTGGACAGAGTGGACGGCGTGGACGGAGTGGACGATGTGGTGCGGGCGGACGGCGGGTGGAGGGCGCGGCACGATACGGAAGGCGGGGTGAGTGTCAAGAGGCGAGTGAAAGTTTTTTTTTGGTGGGGGGGCAGATGGGGTAGAGAGGAGGATGCGAGTGGAAACAGCACAAGAAGTTTTCGGCAGATGAACGCAGATGAAACTGAAATTGCCAGTGCGAAGCGGAAAAACGGAACTATTCCCCCAAACAGCTTTCTCATCCGTCTTACTGGCGAAATCACTTCTCTCTCTCAAACCAAAACTACTTTTCTCATGACAAACTACATTCCACGCAGACAGTTTCTGCAAACGCTTGGTGTGGCGGCGGCGGGTGCCGTTGCGATGCCAGTTTTTGCAAAAGAAACCGCAACAGAGCCGCGCTCGCCAAACACACCCGCGCCAGATACGCGCACACAAATCAAGGCATACTGCGTTGATTACAATTGGTGGAACAATGGGCAGGACGGTTTTGCGAAGCCCGGAACGTGGGCCGACACCAGCCCCGCCGAGCATGTGCGCTGGTATAAAGACCTTGGGTGTAATGTGCTGCAAACCTTCTGCGTTTCCTGTAACGGTTACGCTTGGTATAAAAACGGCGTCGTTCCTGAGCAGCCCGGTTTGAAACACGACTTTCTCCCAGAAGTCGTGCGGTTGGGGCATAAAGAAAATATAAAAGTGTTCGGCTATTTTTGTGTCGGCGCAAATCCGCGTTGGCGCGAATTGCACCCGACGGAAGTGCATCATAAAGTCACGCCGACTTATATTCCGCTGACAAATCGCTATCTCGATTATCTGGCAGGTGCTGTCGCAGACGCCGTTAAAAAAACGGGTATTGATGGCTTTATGGTGGATTGGCTCTGGAACCCGTGTAGCACCTATGGTTCGCCTTGGAAAACACTCAATCGGTGGATTCCGTGCGAACAAGAAATGTTTGTAGAATTGCTTGGAGAAAAGTTTCCCGGCATCGGGAAGGTCACTGCGGAACAAACCGCCGAGTTTCGCAAACGAGCGATAGACCGTTGTTGGAAACGCATTCGCGAAGCCGCCAAAGGCGTCTCTAAAGATTGTCTTATCTGGCTCTCTTGCCACGAATTGGAGAAACCGGAAGTCGCTAACTCGCAAGTGTTAAAAGAAGTGGACTGGCTTCTTAATGAGCAGGGCAATGTCAGCGCAATTAAGAAAGTCACGGAAAAAATCGGCAAGCATACACAACTGCTGACGTGTCTGGCACTCTGGAATAAACAAGACCCTGAAAAAATGGTTAAGAATGTGGCGGCGTCGGGGTTGAATATAGGTTTGTATGGGTTTTGCAAACCATCAAAGACTTCTTCGTTACCTCCGCCGATACGAACGTTTTTGGCAAAACCTGTGAGGACGTTTCGCGGAGATGACCGCAATTTAGCGGTTTTGGCGAGAGTTTTTAACGGTTTGCCGTTGGAGTATGTAGCGAAGGCGTAGCGGAGGCGGATGGTGGGCGTCGGGAAAGCGCAAACCGCATCCGCCTCAAAATCTTGCGCAAACCCATCCCGCTGAACTGCCGTTCTTAGGATAATTCGACGCGCTGTCCGTCCCTCCGTGACCCTGAATCGTGTGCCAAGTAACCGTGGGTTCCCTCGTTGCGCTCAGGCACCTGCGGCTAAATGCTGGACGCAGAGTGGCGGACGCGCATTTTTTCGGCGAGATAGACGGCTTTGGCGCGCTCGAAGTCCTCTTCGCGTCCGCCGCTGATGAGGCAGTAGTCGTAGTTTGGCCAGTGAAGCATCTCCTCCTCCGCAGTGCGCAGGCGTCGCGCCATTTCGACGGCGGTCTCGGTGCCGCGCCCAGCAAGCCGCGCCTCCAACTCCGCCCGCCCGGGAGGCATGAGAAAAAGCGAGACAAGCGAACGGCGCAGCGTGGCGTCGTCCCGCGCCGTTTCGCGCACCGTCCCCGCGCCCTGCACATCGAGGTTTAGCAGCAAATCAAAACCGCCCGCGAGGAGCGAATAGACATCGGCTTTGCGCGTGCCGTAGAGGTTGCCGTGGACAAGGGCGTTTTCCAAAAACTCGCCCGCCGTCACCCGCGCCTCAAACTCGCTCCGGCTGAAAAAATGGTAGTCCTCGCCGTCGCGTTCTGCGCCGCGCGGCGGGCGCGTCGTGCAGGTGATGACGCGCCGGATTTGCGCAGGGAAGGCGTCGGTGAGACGCGCACACAGGGTGGTCTTGCCGCTTCCGGCAGGGCCGGAGACGAGGAGAAGCAGCGGGCGGGATTGGAAGGCGGGGGCAACTTCCCCCGTGCTCGAAACAGGTGTGCTCATGGTTGGCGGACGTTAGGCGGACGTTAAAGTGGCGCGGGCGCAGGCGTGGAAAAAAATGCGGAGATGAGGTTGGCTGCGGCAATGGCGGCGAGAAGCCCGCCAGCGGCGCGGGCACGGGTTGTTTTCGCCAATAGCCATTGGAGCCAGTCGCGGAAAACGTAGGGCGAGACGCCCCACCAGACGCCGAGGACGACGAAGGCGTAGCAGGTGGCGGCGAGCGCGAGGCTGCGGGGTGTCTGCATGTAGCCGATGTCGAGGAGTTCCCGCGCCGCGAGCAGCATGGCGATTGCCAGCCCGCGCACGGCGAGCAGGTCGGGCAACACAAAAAACGCCAGCAGCGCAGTGAGGCCGAACGCGCCGTAGAGCCATTCGCGGGGAAAGCCCGCGAGGTCGGCTTCGCCGAGGTTGCCGATGGCGAAGAGGAACCACGCCGCCGCGCCGCCAAAGCAGAGGACGGTCGCGATGGGCGAGCGCGGGAAGGCAAGCAGGGCAGCGTTCACCTTCGGGTTTCCGGCAGCGAATGCGACACCAAGCGCGAGGAGCGCGCCGCCGAGGGCAAGGTATGCGTCAAACAAAGTCATCTCGTAAAAGTCCGGTGACAATTGGCAGCGGCGAGGGGTTGAACAAGATAAAAATGGCGGGCGGCGGGCGAGCGGGCGGCAGGCGAGCGGGTGCGGCGGGCGAGTGGGCGAGCGGGTGGCGGGTGGCGGAAGGCAGCGGCTCTTGGGCGGGGCGGGTGGCGGGTGCGGGATAGGTCTTATAGGACCTATAGGTCGTATAGGACCTATAGGACCTATAGGACTTATTCGACCTATTCGTCCTATCTCGGCGAGCACCGCCTTGCCCGGAGCAGCCTTGGCTGCCTGCGAGCCGCCGCAGCCGCCAGAAGATTATTTGCAACAGGCGGGAACCTTTTGCCTGCGGTGTTTGTCCAAGGCGTCCTTCCAACAATCCTCATATCACAATGAAGAATACAAAACCTGTTTTGTCCCGTCGGGACTTTCTCAAAAACGCGGGCCTCGCAGGAGGCTTGCTCATACTGCCCTCCGGTTTTCTGCGGGGCGAAGACGCGCCCTCCAATCGCATCAACTACGCTGGCATCGGCGTCGGCGGAATGGGCGGCGGCGACGTCAGCAGCATTTCGCGCATACAAGGCGTTCAGCTCGTCGGCCTGTGCGATGTTGACAAGAATACGCTCAACCGCTCGGTGAACGGCTACAAGGGTCGCTTCCCCGACGTGAAGGGGTTTGCCGACTATCGCGAGCTGCTCGAAAAGCTCGGCAAGAGCATTGACGCGGTGTCGGTCTCCACGCCCGACCACACGCACTTCACCGCCGCTTACACTGCCGCCGACCTCGGCAAGCATGTGTATGTGCAGAAACCGATGTGTCACACGGTTGACCAAGTGCGCCGTCTCACCGCCAAGGTGAAAGAGAAAGGCGTGGTTTCCCAAATGGGCAACCAAGGCAGCTCCAGCCCACACACGCGCGCCGCTCGCGAGTGGTATGAAGCGGGTGTCCTCGGCAACGTCACCGAAGCCGTTGCTTGGAGCGACCGCCCGATTTGGGCGCAAGGGCAGAACGCCTACAACGCCGAAAAACCCGCCCCCGGGCATCTCGCGTGGCCGCTCTGGCTCGGCCCCGCTCCGAAAATCGCTTACCGCGACGGGCTGCACAGTTTCTCGTGGCGCGGCTACTACGAGTTCGGCTGCGGTGCGCTCGGCGACATGGCAATTCACTTGATGTATGACCCCTTCTACGCGTTGCGCCTCACCGCGCCGACCAAGATAGAAGTGGATGTCTCTGGCAAAAGTCCGGTCGCTTACCCGAAGGCTTCGACTGTCACGTTCCACTTCCCAGCGGTCGGCGACCGTGGGCCAATCAAGTTCACGTGGTATGACGGACGGCGCAAGCCGGAGGCACCAAAGGGATTTGGCCTCGGCGGCAACGGTAGCATCATTCGCGGAAGCAAAGTGCAGCTCAATGCCTGCGGTTGGAACGGCAACTTCCAGCCCTACATCTCGGCGGAAGCGCGCAAAGCGATTTCGGTTCCCGCAAAATACTTCCGTCCCAGGGGCGGTCACTACGCCAACTGGGTGGACGGTATTCGCGGCAAAGCGGCGCTGTCCTCCTCCTTCGACATCGCTGGCCCGTTTGCCGAGGTCATCATCCTCGGTTGCATGGCACAACGCCTCGGACGCACCCTCAACTGGGACGCCGCCACCGGAAAGTTCGTCAACGACGACGAGGCCAACGCCCTCCTCAAAGCACCGACGCCAACCGACGGTTTCTACGCCTAAGCACAGCAGAAACTGCCAAGAGGCAAACGACTGCCGCGAGGCATCAAGAAACAACAGTGTAATTCAACAACAAAGCAGGCAGGGGAAAACTCCCCTGCCTGTTTTGTTTTTTGGATACCCGCTACTTTGAGAGGGCGGGCGGTTTTTCGCGGGCCGGTGCCGATGCGGCGAACTCGCGCGAGAAATCAGCTAAGTCGCTGCCGTTGTGTTTTGCGGATTCGGCCAGCAACTCAACGTGGTTGATGGTGCGCTCCAAACGCATCCGAAAATGCACGAGACAACGATTGAAATAGTTGTAGGGGATTAGACACAAAATGGCAATGCCCAGACCACACGCCGTCGCGATCAAGGCCTCGCCGATGCCGCCAGTGATTTTTGTCTGCGATAATTCCTCGCCGCCAAGCACGTCAAACGAGTTTTTGATGCCAGTGACAGTGCCCAACAAACCGAGCAGCGGCGCAAGCGTGATGAAGGTGGCGAGGAGCCAGAGACGCTTGTCAGCCTTTTCAATTTCGCCGGAGGCTTCCAGCTGCATCGCTCCCAAAAGCGAGATGTGCGCCCGCGTGATGCCCGCATGGACAGTCCGCAAAAACGGGTCGCCGGGCGCGTTGCTCAGGTGCTCGGCCTTCGCGAAGTCGCCCGCAACGATGGCGTCGTAGGCAGCGTTGAGCCGTTTACTGTCGGAGCGTTTGGCGAGAGATGTCCACGCGATAGTGCGTTCGGCGAGCACGACGCAGCAGACGATGAAGCAGCCGAGGATGGGCCACATGATGTGACCACCAGCGATGAACGTATCAACAAGGACGTTGGCAAATAGCATAAGCGTTAATTGAGATTGAGTTTCATTAGTAGTGGCAGGCATGGTCGCGCTGCAACGAAAAAGTTAGCTACGCAACTCAAACTTTATGTCCACCTCGTATGTGCGGATTTCGCCTTTAGGGAAGCGCCAGCGGTGGCGCACGGCGGAGCGGGCGGCTTCGTTGAGCACATCGTAGAGGCAGGGCTGCGAGATTTCGGCGGAGGTTACGCGCCCGTCGGCGTCCACTTCAAACCGAATGCGCACGGTGCCGGTTTGGTTGCGGCGGATGGCGATTTCGGGGTAATTGGGTTTGGGCTGGCGTCCATCGCCGACTCCGAAAACGAGGCGCATCGGTGCGGCGGGTGTCGCGAGACCTATAGGTGCGGCGGGTGCGGGCGGCGCGGCGGGCGCGGCGTAGGCGGCTTGTTCGGCGGGGACGATTTGCGTGGGGCCTTCGACGGGCAGGGGAAACACTACGGTTTCCGGCGCGGCGACGGGGAGGAGCGCGGGCGTGTTCGGCGGCGTTGGTGCAACGGGTGTTGGTGCGGGCGCGGGCAAGGGCAGGGGCATCGCGGGGGGCGGCGCGACGTCGGGCGTGTCGGAGTTGGGTGTTTGCGGCGGCGGCATTTCGGGCGAGTCGGCAAGCTCGACCCTGATGAGTTTTGCGACGGTGGGGGCGGGTTTGGAGGCGGTGTTTTTGGGCGTGTTTGACGGCATTTCTCCTAAAATGCCGCACAAGCCGACTCCTGCGCATCCCGCCCATAAGACGAACGTGAGCAGTGCGGCGAATAGGTGGTTCGCCGGAAAATCTTGTGGTCTGTCGGAGGTGTCCATGCGGTTTGCGGTTGATGAAAAAATGGCGGAGAGAGAGGGATTCGAACCCCCGGAGGCTTGCGCCTCAGCGGATTTCAAGGCCGCCGCGATAGGCCACTCTGCCATCTCTCCGTGTTTAAGCGGGCGCAGGGTGGGAAAATGGTGGCGGCTGGCAAGAGGTTTTTTCCCGCGTGTATGTATTCGTGTATTTGTTTAACCGCAGATGACGCCGGTGGCGCAGGTGTGAAAAGAGGGGAGGGGGGGGAGGTGGAAAAGTTATAGTGGGAACCGCCTTTGAACCAGTGCGGTTTGGCTGCGAATGTTATGGAGTGGGGATTTTGGGGATGTCGGGAAATGCGTGGAAGTGTAAATCGGCGGTCATTATGGCGGCGTTGGCGTGGCGGGCGCAGGCCGCGATGAGAATGTCTTGGGCGGGTAAGATTTTTCCCTGTCTGTCGAGCGACCAAGCAAGCTGGGTCGCGCCCTCCCACAGTGTTGCGTCGGTTTCCTCGGAAATCATCACGTCAAAAAAGCATCCAAGCCAATACTTGGTCTGTTCCACTCTTATGCCCCGCAACACTTCCAATCGAATCATCCCGCAGGTGAGCAAATCGAAATGCCAAGACTTTGCCCATTTACCGAGGGTGTGGACAGGGTCGAGCTTTCTCCGAAGCAAGCCGATGAAAACATTGCTGTCTATGATTACGCGCTTCTTCACGGGGGCGAGGCGGGATTGGTGTTTTGTCCGTCGCAGTCTTCCGCGAAGAAAATCGGGATGCTGGCGTTTCTGATTCGCTGCACATCGTAGGTGGGGGCGACCGAGGCGGCTAATTCTTCGGGTGAAAAAAGATTGGAGTTTTTTTCCACAAAGTCGCCAAACCTCCGGTTTCTGTCGAGTTCCCGTAGCGCGGCGTTGACCGCCTCGGCCTTCGAGCGGTAATCCCCTCCCTGCATCACGCTACCGAGCAGCGAGTCGTCTATGTCAAGTGTCGTTTTCACGTTGCGCACACTGCCGTGCAGGCACCCAGCGTCAACAATTTTCCCAGTGCATTTTCTTTGTGTCTCTTGCATTCGCGGCTTCCCTTTTTGGCTGCGCTCGCTAACAACGCCGCCCTCAAAAACACACTGCGCACACATATCCAAAAATGGAAATCTTCGACAACCTCTTCGGTATCGCTCTCATCATCCTTTTCTTCGGCGGTTCGATATTTGTCCACGAGCTTGGGCACTTCCTCGCCGCCCGTTGGCGTGGTCTCAAGATAGAGCGTTTCTCTATCGGCATCGGGCCACGCATCTTCGGATGGACGGGCAAGGACGGCGTGGACTACCGCCTCTCGCTGTTCCCAATCGGCGGCTACGTCGCGCTCCCGCAACTCGGCGACATGGAGGCTGTCGAGGGCAAAAACGAGAGCGACCCCGACGAGCTTCCGCCCATCTCCTACCCCGACAAAATCTACGTCGCCGTCGCAGGCGTCGTCTTCAACATTATCTTCGCGTTCCTCCTCGCCTGTGTCCTCTGGGTGAGTGGTCGCCCCGTGCCGCCCAACGCCAACACCACCACCATCGGCTACGTCCTCAAAGAGCTTCCCAACCAAAGCGGCCCCTCGCCCGCGACTGCCGCCGGTCTGTTGCCGGGCGACAAAGTGCTCGCGGTGGACGGCTCGGCGGTGGACGACTTCCGCCAAATCACGAACAAGGTCGCCCTCGGCGGCGGGCGCGACGACAAGGGCAACCCGCAGGTCGTCCTCACCATTTCTCGTGGTGGCAAAAAACTGGATGTCCCCGTCAGCCCCGCGCTTGTTGACCTCAACCCGTCGAGCGGCGACCGCATCCGCATGGTGGGGATTTCTCCTTCCAACACCCTTGCCATCGAGCGCGTGGAACCCAACTCGCCCGCCGAGCGTGCGGGTTTCAAAACGGGCGACACAATTCTTTCGCTTGAAGGTGCGTTCGTTTTTTCCGGTTCGCAGTTCCGCGAAAAACTTGCCGCCGCAAGCCTCCACACTGGTCTCACCACCGACGACAAGCTCACCGTCGAGAAGGTGGAACCCGCCTCGCCCGCCGAGCGTGCCGGCTTGAAGCCCGGTGATGTCATCGCCGCTTTTGACGGAGCACCCGTCGCCAACCGCGCCCAGTTTTACGAAAAACTTCTCGCCTCGGGCGTCCGCGAAATCCGGCTCACCGTGCGCGAAGGCGGCATCGCACGTTCGGACACGCTTGCGCCTCGGCTGCGTGAGGTGCGCGTCGGCGTGCGCGGCGCGGACGGCAAGGAACGCGAAATCGCCGTCGCGCCCGAAGCCCGCGCCGAGCTTGCCTCGTATTTTGAAATTTCGTTTCAGGAGAAAGGTGCGTTGCGGACGGTTAAACTCGCCTGTGTCCCCGACAACGCGCTTGCCAAACAGGAGCCGCCCGCCAGTGCCCCGCGAAACAGCCTCATGGTCTTCGACTCCGATGTCGCCTCGGACTCCGACTTCGCGGGTGTTTTGCGTCCGGGCAAAATCCTTTCCCGCATTGACCAGCATGGCACCTTGCTCGACACGCCGACGCCCGAGACGCTTGCTCGGTTAAAGCCGAGCGACACCGCCGATGTTTTTTTCAGCGACGGGGGCAAACCCGCCACCTTTGAGAAGTTCAGTGTCGCTGCGGTGCCTGCGAAAAAGTCTCCCTACATCGGGGTTGTTTTTCGCAACGAGGCGGAGATTGTTCACCAGAACCCGCTGGAGCAAATGCGCGCCGCATTCGCGCTCACCTACGATTCGATTGCCGCGCTGGCGAACCCGAAGACCGATGTTGGCGTCGGGCAACTCATGGGCGTCGTTTCCATCGGGCGTATCTATTACAACATGTCGGATGACCTCCGGCGCATCCTGTGGTTCACGCTCGTCATCAACATCAACCTTGCGATTTTGAACATCCTGCCGCTGCCCGTGCTCGACGGCGGGCACATCTTGTTTGCAACCATTCAGCGCATCCGCCGCCGCCCGCTGCCAATAAGCATCGTGGCCGGGCTGCAATACGTGTTCATCGTGCTGTTTGTCGCGCTCATGGGCTACATCGTCCTTTACAAAGACCTCATGCGCTGGCGCGGCGATAACATTCTGGAAGACCAGTCGCGGATTGTGCGGCGATACGTGCGCGTCCCCGAGAAACCGTTTGCGGCGAAAGCCGAGACCGCGAAACCCGCCGCCACACCGGAAACTCCCGCCGCCAAGTAACCCTAAAAACGGCAGTTGGAGGGGAAGTATTGCGAGAAGATGTTGTGGCAGATGCGCTTGGTGGATTTGTGAAGGCGCACCTGTTGGTGCGTCGAACAAAGCCAACAAGTGCAGATGCCA
>JAITPT010000240.1 GCA_031289285.1 Puniceicoccales bacterium | reverse complement strand
GGTCTTCAGGAGAAACTTTTGATATTCGCGGTCCATTTCGTCAATAGACTTGAAACTGGTGCCGCTCCAATCGAGGTGTATGACGGGGTATTTTTGCGACCAGTCCCACTTGTCGTAGATGGCGAGACCCTCGAAGAGCGGTTTGTTTCCTTTGAAAATTTCGGCGAGCGTTGAGATGAGCAGCGACTTGCCGAAGCGGCGTGGGCGGGCGAGGAAGAAGGGTTTCCCCGATGTGATGAGGCGGTGAATGACCTCGGTTTTGTCCACGTAGAGGTAATCCCCGTTGCGGAGTTCGGAAAAGGATTGGATGCCGAGCGGGAGACGTTTCATTGGGAAAAAGGCGATGTGTGATGGGTTGCTGTGTGGTTGTGATATGTGGCGGTAAGCGGTGGCAAGCGGCAGGAGTTGGCGGTTGGAGGCGAAAGCGTATGCGTGAATGCGCGATGAGAGAAAGAGTGAATGAGCCAGTAAGTGAATGAGCCAGTGAGTCCGTGATGTGGCCTGTCTGTTTGCGAGGGACGGTGCTGTCGGAGGCGTTGAGTGTCAAGAGC
Source organism: Puniceicoccales bacterium (assembly GCA_031289285.1). Lineage (GTDB taxonomy): Bacteria > Verrucomicrobiota > Verrucomicrobiia > Opitutales > UBA953 > CALNBE01. The sequence continues at coordinate 17,213 of JAITPT010000240.1, read as the reverse complement.
GGGTTTCGCGTGAAAAGCTGCCCCCCCCTCCCTCTCTCCATAGCCCTCTCCCCTTCGCCCTCGCCCTCGCTCACAGCCGTCCCGCAGGCTGCTAAGTCTGCTCTGTGGTGTTTGTTTTTTCGGCGGCGCGGAAGAGCCGCGATGCTCTGCAACCGACACGCAACCGACACGCAACCGACTTAGCACTCTGCGTTCCGCGCCGCGTCGCCACCGCCACCGCCGCCGCCACCGCCGCGCCGCCATCACCGCTCAATTTCCCTCGCGGCCATCGGTGACCTGTTCCAAGCGGCGCAAAAAATACTCCATGACACGCTCGTAAAGTGTCTCACGCAAAATCGAGTCCTCGACGCCTGCGTCAATGCTGGGGTTGTCGTTGACCTCGACGACGTAAACCTTCCCGCCTGCGACCTTGGCGTCCACGCCGTAAAGACCGCGCCCGACGCAGGCGGCGGCTTTGAGTGCGGTGCGCACGACGAGGCGCGGGGCATACTCGACGGGCAACGTGATGTGTCGCCCGCTGGCTTTGGCGGCGGCTTTTTCGGCGGAGTTGTAAATCTGCCAGTGGCCACGTGCCATGTAGTATTTACAAGCGTAGAGCGGCTTGCCGTCGAGGATGCCGATGCGCCAGTCAAACTCCGTTGGCAGATACTGCTGCGCGATCACGAGGTCAGATTTGTCCAACAACTCGCCGACGAGCGCACGGTATTCCTCCGGCGTCTCCGCCTTTTTTACGCCGAGGGAAAACGCGCTGTCGGGCTGTTTCAAAATCACCGGCAACCCAAGCTCGACCAGCACGGCATCGGCGTTGTCGCGATGGACGAGCCGCGAGAGCGGCGTCGGGATGCCGTGCCTCTGGAAAAGCTCGGCGAGATAAACTTTGTTGGAACAGCGGATGATTGACACCGGGTCGTCTATCACCACCAGCCCGCCCGCCTCGGCGACCCGGGCAAAACGAAAAGTGTGATTGTTGACGGCGGTCGTCGAGCGGATGAAAAGCGCGTCAAACTCGCCCACGCGCCCAAGGTCGTCGCGCTCGATGATCTCGGCGTCAATGGAAAGTTTCTCGGCGGCGCGGACAAAACGCCGTATCGCTTTTTCGTTGGACGCGCTGTTGCGGTCGTTCTTGTCCCAGAGGATTGCGAGGTCGTAGCGCGAGCCGTTCTTGGGGCGTGCGGGCGTGGTGCCGCGGCGCACGAACTCGTGGGCACGCTCAAAAAGCGCGGGCAAATGCTCGGCGGGGATGTCTTGGATGGCGATGTTGGAGACGCCGCGCAGCTCCCAGCCGCTCTCGTCGTCTTTGCGAAACGAGGCGCGGAGCAGCGGGGCAGGGAACGTGTTGAAAATCTGCCGGCAAAGCTGGTCGTAGTGTTTGCGGACGCCCTGCGAAAAATACACGTCAAGCTCGAACTCGCGCTCCGTGTGGTGCGCCAGCGTTTTGTTGGCGAGGTCGTCGAGGTCGCCGGAGGCAGAGCGAATGATGGAAAAAGATTTCACGTCTTGAATCGTCGTGATGCGCGGCAGCGGCTTGTGCCCGCGTGCCTCGGCGAGCAGCGAGACATAGTAGCCAATCGTCTGGTAGCCCAGCGAGCGGCAGAGATTGATGACGCGCACCCCGCGCATCCCGGCGAACTGCGGCTCAGTGAGGTATTGGCGAGCGGAGACGACTTGCGCCTCGGGAATGCCTGTTGCCCAGCGTTCGGGACGGTTGGTGACGAATAAAAATTTGCTCATGCAAAAAAATACGGCGCGAAAAAAATCTTTTTACCGCCCGCGCACAACAGCGATTTTGCACAGCACCGCAGACCTCAGGCCGCACCTCCCCGCAACACGCAAACCCGCGTCCGCGTCCGCCGCCACCAGCCACACCGACATCCCCGCCGACATCCCCGTCTCCACCAGCACCACCGCCGACGCCACCGCCCACGCCACCGCCGCCGCCGCCGCCACCACCACCGTCCACACCGCCGTCCCCGCCGCCGTCCACGCCGCCTCCCACGCCCTCGCCGCCACCGTCACCGCCCCACTCTCACCCCCAAAACACCGCCGTCGCAATTATCAGTAACACTTATCAATCAAATAACTCCCTCTTCTTTCTTTCTTTACCAAACAAATAACGTTTGCATCGCGTCCTACCTCCGCCATGCTGCCTCCCTGTCACGCCGCGAACGCCGTCAGACTCAAGCCGACATCGGGCATGACACCTAACTCACACACAAACACACACAACTCACCAAACAAAAAAAACTCAGTCATCAATGAACACACCGTTACTCATCGCACTGCTGGATTCTGAAAATGGCCCGCTCGCCTACTTCAAGAAAGGAGGCCCGATTATGTGGCCTATCCTGCTTGTCTCGTTCGTGGCACTCTCCGTGATTATCGAACGCATACTCTTCCTCACCCGCGAACGTGTCACCCGCGACACCCGCGCTCCCGCGCTCATTTACGAACGCGTCGAAAAGCGCGACGTGGACGGCGCGATCGGCATCGGCCAAGGCAGCAAAGACTACATCGCCCGCATCCTCGTCTATGCGCTCACGCACCGCGACCTCTCGCTCGACGACGCCTTTGCGCAGGCGTCCAGCCGCGAGTTGACCCGCTACCAGCAAGGTCTCTCCATCCTCGACACCTGCATCACCGCCGCGCCTCTCCTCGGTCTCCTCGGCACCGTGACGGGCATGATTGGCACCTTCAACTCGCTCAACTCTGCCGACCTCGCTGCCAGTGCGGGTAACATCACCGGCGGCGTCGGCGAAGCACTCATCGCCACCACCTGCGGCCTCGCCATCGCCATCTTCGCACTCGCGCCCTTCAACGTCCTCAACACACGCGTCGAGCAAGCGCGTCGCGAAATCGGCAACGCCGCCAACGCGCTCAACCTCGCTCGCCAAAAAGCTGGCGACGTCCTCGACGCCGCCTCCGTGACCGGCACCGGCGCGGGCATCTAACCACGCGCCGCCCACCGCAACGCTCACCCGCCACGCCACCGCCGTTTTAACCACGCCGCCGCCGCCCACGCCGCCCACAACCACGCCGCCCGCCAACATGCCTGACAACCCGAACGACATCCTCCGCGAACCGCCGCGCAAACGTGCCCGCATTGAAATCATACCGTTGATTGACGTTATCTTTTTTCTGCTCGCCACCTTCGTCCTGTTCACCATCTCGCTGAACAAATCCGGCGGCCTCGCAGTCGCCCTCCCCGCCGCCGAGACCTCTAAGCCACGCGACGACAAAGGCGCAGTCACCATCACCGTCACTGCCCAAGGGACGGTCGCATGGGACAAGCGCCCCGTCGCGCTCGACGAGTTCATCGCACTCCTCAAAGCGTGGAAACAAAGCTCGCCCGACGCCCGTGTGCTCATCAACGGCGACGAGAAAGCGCTCTTCAGCCAAGTGCGCTACGTCGTTGATGAAGTGCGCAAGGCCGGCATCACCCGCATCCACATCGAGACGCGCCTGCGCTCCACCGACTCCTGAGAACCCACCGCCGCCGCCGCCCGCCAACCCAAAACCGCTCAACCAACCACAACCAATTCCCGCCGCACTGCCGGCACCGCACATGGCCGAAAACATCTACACCGCATCTGGCGCAAAACGCGCCCGCATCGAAATCATCCCGCTCATAGACGTCATCTTCTTCCTGCTCGCCACATTCGTCCTGTTCACAATCTCGCTGAACAAAATCCAATCCATCCCCGTGGATTTGCCGCAGGCCACGCCCGCCGCCCCAGCCGCCAAAAACGACGACGACTTCGTCATCCTCCAACTCTCCGAAAGCGGCTCCGCCTTCTGGAACAAAGAACTCGTCGGCATCGCCGACATCCGCCCGCGCCTGCTCAACCTCAAAAACACCACCGCCGCCCCACGCGTCCTCATCACTGGCGACGACCGCGCCGTCTATGGCGACATCGTCCGCGCCCTCGACGAAGTGCGCAAAGCCGGCATCGCCGAAGTCTCCATCGAAACCGTCTTCCGCGCCTCGGGCCGCTAACACCACCGCCAACCACCGCGCCAACCGCCAACCTCTTTCCAAAAAAAACACGCACACACACATGAGCCGCAGCCTTGACATATTCGCCGGCGTCCTCGTCGCCGCCCTCGCCCACGGCGGCGCCGTCTTCAGCGAACAACTCTTCCCAAGCCTCTTCGCCGCTACCGCCGCGCCCGCCGCCACCGACGACGACATCCCCACCATCGCCCTCAAAGCCGTCACACCGCCCGAACCCGAGCCGCCCGACGCCGACGACACCGTCGTCCCACTCGAAACCACCGAGGCCCCGCCTGCCGAGCTTGCGCCGCCCATGCAGGCCGACACCCCCGCGCCCGTCATCAACCCGCCCTTCGAGCAAAAGCTCCAGCCCCCGCCGCCCACCGCCGGCATCGCCACCGCCGCCATCGCCATCCCGCGCGGCAACTTCGCCGCCGCAGGCGTCGCGCTGAAAAACGTTTTCGACATCAACTCACTCGACCAAAAACCCGTCCCCACCTTCCGCGCCACACCCGTCTATCCCTACGAGATGCGCCGCTCCCGCATCAACGGGCGCGTCCTCGTCGGCTTCATCGTAGATAGCGACGGCAACGTGCGCGACACGCACATCATCAGCTCCACCAACTCAGGCTTCGACGCCGAGGCCATCCGCGCCGTCGCCCGCTGGAAATTCCGCCCAGGCAAAAAAGGCGGCAAGGCCGTTCACACCCGCAACGTCCAAGTCCCCTTCAACTTCACCATCCCCGACAACGAATAACCCGCCCACCACGTCAACCGTCACACACACCGCCACACACCACGCGCACACCGCCCGTCAACGCACACACCACCGCACACCGCAAACCGTCACCGCACACACCGCAAACAACACACACACCGCCGCCATGCCCGCCGCATTCCTCCGCCCGCTCCGCCTCCTCGCCGCCACCGCGCTGACCCTCCCGTCCGCCGCGCCGCTCCCCGCCGCCTTCGCCGCCACCGCCGCCGCCTTCTTCGCTGCCACCACCGCGCCCGTCGCCGTCGCCGCCCCCGCCGCCGCCCCCGCGCCCAAGCCACGCCTCTCCGAACGCGCCGCCGAAAAACTCGAACCGCTCAAAAAACTTCTCGACGCAAACGACCTCAACGGCCTGCTCGCCCTCGCCGACGAAATCCTCGCCGCCGCCGAGCCTGCCTCCTTCGACCAAGCACTCTTCTCGCAAATCCGCGGCCAAATCCTTCTCAACCTCAAACAGTATCCCGCCGCCATCGCCCCACTCGAGACCGCTCTCAACCTCGGCGAGACACGCGCCTACTTTGGCCGCGCCGAAATCCTCAACCTCCTCCAGACCCTCAGCCAAGTCTATTACCAAGAGGCAGCCGAGACCAAGGACACCGCCGCCCGCCTGCGCAACTACTCCCTCGCCATCGCCCGCATCCGCCGCTGGACGGAGCTTTCGCTGCGCCCCACTGCCGAGACGCGCCTCTACACCGCCACGCTCCTCTACAGCGCCGCCGCCGCCGCAAACCCCGAAAAGCCCGACCCCGCGAAACTCCGCGAAGCCCTCGCCGAGGCCGACGAAAGCCTCCTACTCCGCCGCGCCCCGCACGAGCAAACCCTCATCCTCGCAGCCGCCGTCCACCAGCAACTCGGCGACACCACTGCCGCCGCCGACACCATCGAGCGCCTCGCCGCCATCAACCCCGCCTCCGCCCTCTACTGGCAACAACTCTTCGGCGCCTACTCCATTCTCGCCAACGAAGCCAAGCACCCACGCGACCAAAAAAAATGGCGGCTCCGCATGTTGCTCACCCTCGAGCGCGCCGCCGAGCGCGGCCACCTCGGCACCGCCGCCGACCTCAATAACAAAATCGCACTCCTCTTTGTCCTCGGCCAATTCGACCGCGCCGCCGCCCTGCTCGAAGACGCGCTCGACACCGCCAAGCTCCCCGTCACCCGCCAAAACGGGGAGCTACTCGCCGCCGCATGGCAACGCAACGGCGCGACCGCCCGCGCCGTCGCAGCACTGCGCAAGGCCGTTGAAAAACTTCCCGCCGACGGCGCGCTCCGTCTCACACTCGCACGGATTTTGCGCGACAACGGCGACACCGCCGCCGCCTACGCCCAAGCCCGCCAAGCCGCCGCCACCAAGCTCGACAAGCCCGCCGCCGCGCTACTCTTCCTCGCTCACCTCGCTTACGAGCTACGCGACTTCGCCGCCGCAACCGCATGGCTCGACGACGCCGCCAAGCACCCAGACACCGACGCAAAATATCTCGCCAGCCTGCGCACCGCCATCCGCGACGCCGCCCCGCAGCCCACGCCCTCCACGTCGTCGTCAACGCCCTCCACGCCGCCGTCAACGCCCTCCACGTCGTCGTCCACGCCCTCCACGTCGTCGTCAACGCCCTCTACGTCGCCGTCCGCGCCCTCCACGCCGTCGTCCACGCCCTCTACGCCGTCGTCCGCGCCCTCCACGCCGTCCACGTCGTCCACGTCGTCCACGCCGTCCACCACGTCCACCCCCGCGTCTCCCGCCACCCCCCAAAAAACACCCCTGAAAAAAAATTAAAAAAAACTCAATTTCCCTCTTGCACATCTTTTCAAAATCCTTTTCTTGCCTCCCCTTTCCTTTGTCCGCCGCAGCGGGCACACAAAAAAACTTTTCCAAAAAACTTTAACCAACTCACAAACCAACCACTGACAAACACGCGCCGCTCCGCCGGCAACAACCAGCCAGCCGCCAAAGCAGACAGACAAAACTTTTTTCAAAACCAACATGACACGCACATCGCCAACAATCCGCATCCGACTCAAAGGATTTGACTATCGCATCCTCGACCAGTCCGCCGCCGACATCGTGGACACCGCCAAACGCACAGGCGCTCAAGTCTCCGGTCCCGTGCCTCTGCCCACAAACATCGAGCGCTTCACCGTCAACCGCTCACCGCACGTTGACAAAAAATCTATGGACGCCTTCGAGCTGCGCACCCATAAGCGCCTCGTCGAAATCATCGAACCCACCGCCGCCACGATGGACGAGCTACGCAAGCTCAATCTCCCGTCCGGCGTTGACATCAACATCACCTCCAAAAACTGAACCACTCAGACCGGACGCGAAAAAAAACTTTCACCACTAACCAACAACCCAACCGCACCAACCAGAACAGCCAACCAACGCAGGTCACACCTCGCCATTAGAAATTCAAAGTTACACACCGGCCTCACGGCCTTGCCGCAAACACGAGATACCTAATGACAGGTCTGTGCAAACGGAAGAGAAACGCTTCCCCCTGCCTCCTGAACCATGAGCCTTCAACTAATCGGAAAAAAAATCGGAATGACCCAAATCTACGACGCGAACAACAACATCGTTCCCGTCACGGTCGTCCAAGCTGGCCCCTGCCCAGTCACACAGGTCAAGACCGTCGAATCCGACGGTTACAACGCCGTCCAAATCGCCTACGGGCCGCAGAAGGAACAACGCCTGAGCAAGCCCGAACTCGGGCACCTCAAAAAGGCCGGCGTCGCGCCCCACACACACCTCGGCGAAATCCGCTTCGTGGATGCACCCGAGTTCAAAATCGGCGACACACTCACCGTCAAACTTTTCAAAAACGGACAGACCGTTGACGTCATCGGCACCACAAAAGGCCGCGGCTTCCAAGGCGTCGTCAAACGCTACAACATGGACGGCCAACCCGACTCACACGGCCACATGACACACCGCCGCATCGGCTCCATCGGTATGCGCCAGACGCCCGGTCACGTCGTCAAAGGCAAAAAGATGCCCGGTCACATGGGCCAAGCACGCCGCACCGTCCAAAACCTAACAATCGTCGGCATAGACGAGGAACAAAACCTGCTCCTCATCAAAGGCAGCTTCCCCGGCGCCAACGGCGACCTCGTGGTCGTCCGCAACGCCAAGAAGGCAAAGTAACCAGAAACCCAAACCGCATAACAAAGAGACCTTCTCACAATCATGAAACTCAAAGTCTATACAGCCGACGGCGCCGCCAGCGCCGAAAAGGATTTCGCAATCCCCGCCTTCGAGGGCGATAAGGGAGTCGCACTCCTCAAACAAACCGTCATCGCATACCAAGCCAACCAACGCCAAGGCACTTCTAAAACAAAAGACTACGGCGAAGTCGCTGGCTCAGGTAAAAAAATCCTCCGCCAAAAAGGCTCCGGCGGCTCACGCCACGGCGATAAACGCGCCCCCCAACTCTACAAGGGCGGCGTCGTCTTCGGACCTCGCCCACGCGACTGGTCAAAGACCATCACCGCTCGCGCAAAAAAACTCGCCCTCGCACGAGCCCTCTTTGAACTCGCCGGAGACGGCGGCCTAAACGTCATCGAGCGCTTCGAAGTCGAAAAACCAAAAACAAAGCTACTCAACGCGGTTATCGAAAAAATCAACCCACTGGGCAAAGTCCTAATCGTTGACATCGCTTGGACAGATAACACCGCGCTCGCCGTGGGCAACATCGAGAGAGTATTCGTCACCGACGCCACCTCACTCAACGCCCTCGACCTCGTCCGCTTCCATCAAGTAATCATCAGCGAACAAGGGCTTGCCAAAGTCCTCGAACGCACTACCACTGCAACCGCAACCGCAACCGCCTAACACGTAACCCGCCGAACCACAAACGCGCACCACAATGAAGAACCCTTCGCGAGTCATCAAAAAACCGCTCATCACCGAGAAGACATCTACCCTTCAAGGCGAGCTTAACCAATACACCTTCGCCGTCGCAAAAGACGCCGACCGCAAAGAAGTCGCCGCCGCCGTCGCCGCGACCTTCAATGTCAAGGTCGCTAAGGTGAACATCCTTAACGCAAAAGGAAAAGTCAAAGAGAGCCGCCGCCAACGCGGCCAAATCGTCAAGGCACCCGACGTCAAAAAAGCCGTCGTTTTCCTTGAAAAAGGAAGCAAAATCGAATTCATCTAACCACTATCCACACACATCCGCAGTTTTCCAACAATGGCAATCGTCACCACAAACCCGAAAACACCCGGCCAGCGTTTCCTCGTCCGTAATAAACAGGAACTCGCCAAAAAACGCCCGGAAAAGTCCCTCACAGAGTCTATTCATAACCACAAAGGCGGGCGCAACTGTTACGGGCGCATCACCTCACGCAGGCGCGGCGGCGGTCATAAACGCCTCTACCGCCACGTGGACTTCCGCCGCGATAAGTTCGACGTCGTCGCCACAGTCAAGGCCTTTGAATACGATCCCAACCGCTCCGCCAATATCGCCCTCCTCGAATACACCGACGGCGTCAAGGCTTACATCCTCGCCCCCAACGGCTTGAAGATTGGCGACACACTGTTTTCTACCAAGAAAGCACTCACCGAGTTTCCCGTCGGCATCTCCCTGCCGCTACGTGGTATCCCGCCCTCCACCTTCATTCACGCAGTCGAAAGCGCCCCCGGGCGCGGTGCCGCCATCGCTCGCGGCGCCGGCGTATTCGCCCAACTACTTGGCATCGAAGGCGACCGCGCCATCCTCAAAATGCCCTCCGGCGAACAGCGTTACCTCAACGCCGACTGCCGCGCCACTATCGGCATCGTCGGCAACGGCGAACACCAAAACCAATCGCTCGGTAAAGCCGGTCGCACACGCTGGCTCGGCAAACGCCCCCGCGTGCGCGGTATGGTCATGAACCCTGTTGACCACCCCAACGGCGGCGGTCAAGGCAAGTCAAAAGGCGGTGGCGGTCGCCAACACCCGCGCTCGCCTTGGGGACAACTCTCCAAAGGATTCCCGACGCGCACCAAATCCAAACCCTCTAACTCCCAAATCATTATCCGCCGCAACGGCAAAAAAGTTAAAAAAGGAAAATAAACAATGGCACGCTCAATCAAAAAAGGTTTCTTTGTTGACACTTCCCTCATGGAAAAAGTCAACGTCGCTCAACAATCAGGCTCCCGTAAGCCCATTCAAACATGGTCGCGCCGCTCGACCATCACCCCCGACTTCGTCGGCGTCAACATCAACGTTCACAACGGCAAGGTCTTCATCCCTGTCTATGTGACTGAAAACATGGTCGGGCACAAACTCGGCGAATTTGCGCCAACGCGCACCTTCAAGGCGCACACCACGCCCACCAAGAAGGCCGCGTAACCACACAACACCGCCAACAACAAAGCAAGAGAACCGAAACAATGTTCGCAGAAACGTCCAACCCGCCGCGCTCCGCCGCCGCCGCCGCCCTCGACAGCACCGCTGTCGCAGGTGCCGCGTCTGCCGCCGCCGCCACCGGCACGGACGTTTCAGCTTCCGTTTCCTATCTCCCTGCTGTTGGCGGTATTGCCGATGCTCCCGCCCTCCATCCCAGCATCGCCTATTACCAATACGCCCCGCAAATCCATCCCGACGTCTTCACCGCTATCCCCCAACCCGCGCCAGATAGAAATCTCGCTCCGGTGGTCACGGTCTTGCTCGCGGCGGATGTCGCTTTGTCCACGGGGAAAGATGTGGCGGAAGGAGTTCTCGGCGTCAGCCTTCTCGGCAGCATCGTCGAAACCGCCGGCAATCTCGCTTCAAGTGCCATTGACGGCGTTTCTGAAATCGGCTCCACCATTTATTCCGCCCTCGCCGAAGCCGTCGCCCTCATCGCCTTTATAATGATACCCTTCGCCCTTTATTGTTTCTCAACCCCAATCAGTCACGCCGCCCCCATCGCCCCCCCCCCCGCCAATTCCGCCATCACCCCCGCCAATTCTAACATTTCCGCCGCCGCCGTCGCCGCCCCCGCCAAATCGCCCGCCACCGCCGCCGACACCGTTATCGTCCACAGTATTTATTCCCAAACCCAATTTTCCAACGCCCGCGTCCTCTCAATTACCTCCGGCACCGCAGCAGATTACATCCTCCTCAACGCCGGATACCGCCAAAACTTCCGCCCAGGGATGCAATGCCAAATCTTCAAAAATGACCAAGCCGTCGCAACCCTCGTCATCGCCGATTCCACCCTCGACCGCGCCGTCGCCCTCCTCATCTCCGACCTCCCTGCTGGAACCACCCTCGCCTCCGGCGACCTCGCCCGCCTAAAACTCATCCGCTAATCCCCCGCACACCCATTCGATAACACCTTTCGCATCAAACACTCACTCACCAAACACTTTTTCACCAAAACATCATCCTAAACTAACACAATGGAAGTTCATGCCATCACACGCAACGTCCGCTCGACTCCTCAAAAAGTCCGTGCCGTCGCTCGTATTATCCAAGGTCTCCCCGCCGAAAAAGCGGTCGAGACACTCCGCTTCATCCCGCGAAAATCCGCGAGACTCCTCGGCAAAACACTCAAAAGCGCCATCGCCAACGCTGAGAACAACAACCAACTCGCCGCCGCGCAACTAACCGTCGTCTCCGCTCGCGCCGACCAAGGCCCCGTCCTCGACCGCCACCGCCCGTCAGCAAAAGGCTCCGCGCACCCCATCCGCAAAAGCACCAGCCACATAACCATCACTCTCTCCGACGACATCCCCGCCGAAGAAACAAAACCCGCCAAAAAAACGCGCCGCAAACCCGCCGCCACCCCCGCCGCAGCCGCCGCTGCCAAATAATCGCACTCTCAACACACCACAACTCAATCCTAACAAAGAAAATACTTACCGCACATGGGCCAAAAAGTTAATCCTATCGGTTTCCGCCTCGCCGTCCGTCGCAACTGGGACTCCCGTTGGTATGCGAACGACAAAAACTTCCCCGCGTTCGTCCGCGAGGACTTCAAAATCCGCGAGTATCTATTCGGAAAACTACGCCAAGCTGGCGTCCCGCGTATCTACATCGAACGCGCCAATAACCGCATCCGCGTCAAAATCTTCACCGCAAGACCCGGCGTTATCATCGGGAAACGTGGCTCAGACCTCGACAAACTGCGCGACGAAATCCAGCAACTCGCTGGCCGCGAAGTCATTCTCGACATCCAAGAAGTCAAGAAACCCGACCTCGTCGCACAGCTCGTCGCCGAAAATATCGCCCTCCAGCTCGAACGCCGCGTCGCCTTCCGCCGAGCTATGAAAAAAGCCGTCCAAGGCACGATGGCCGCCGGTGCCGACGGCATCCGACTCCGCCTCGCTGGTCGCCTCGGCGGCGCTGAAATCGCCCGCGTCGAGGCCGCCCGCGTCGGACGCGTCCCACTTCACACACTCCGCGCTAACATTGACTACGGCTTCGCCGAAGCACACACCCTCTACGGCAAACTCGGCGTCAAATGCTGGATTTGCACAAAAGACGACGCTACCAACTAATTCTTCCAAATCCCTAACCATTAACAACCACAACTAACACTTTCACGCAATGGCAAACATCCAACCCGCGCGCACTAAGCACCGCAAAGTCCAAAAAGGACGCAACCGTGGCCAAGCCACAGTTTGTAACTCCCTCGCGTTTGGCGACTTCGGCATCCAAGCACTCGAACGCTGCCGTATGCCCGCCAACCAAATCGAGGCCGCCCGCGTCGCCATCTCACGCAGCCTCAAACGCAAAGGAAAAATGTGGATGCGCATCTTCCCGCACATCCCCGTCACAAAAAAACCCGCCGAAGTCCGAATGGGATCCGGCAAGGGCGGCGTCGAGTTCTACGTCGCAACAATCAAACCCGGCACAATGCTTTTTGAAGTCTCAGGCGTCCCCGCTTCCGCTGCACGCGAAGCAATGCGCCTCGCCGACGCCAAAATCCAAGTCCGCTGCCGCTTCGTCTCACGCGAAGAACTCGAAAAATACTGACACCACTGTCCGCGCACTCCCAAACACCAATCTAACTCACACACAAGCACTTACAAATCATGAGCAAAGCCACAAAAGCAAGGGAACTTAATCCCGGCGACCTCGAAGTAAAAATCGCCAAACAACGTCAGGAACTCCTCGACCTCCGCATCCGCCAAGCCAGCGGACAAGTGGACAACCCGCTCCAGATTCGCGCACTCCGCCGCGATATCGCACGCAACACAACCATCCGCGCTCAAAAAATCTCCGCGCCCGAAACAACCGCAAAAGCTTAATCCAACAATCATTCCGCTAACTCTCTAACAACACAAAAAACATGTCCGACACAAACACCGACATCACCGCCGCTCCGACAGACGAACCGCGCACAAAACGCAAAGACCTCGTCGGCGAAGTCACCGGGCGCTCCGGCGATAAAACCATCAAAGTCACTTACTTCTACAAGATTCCCCACCCGCAATACGGAAAGGAAATCAAACGTAAAACGGTTCTCCACGCTCACGACGAAAAGAACGAGTGCAAACTCGGCGACAAAGTCGAAATCATGGAAACGCGCCCGCTCTCCAAGCTCAAACGCTGGCGTGTCGTCCGCATCGTCCACGCCGCAAAGGTCGCCGGTGCCCCCGTCGCCGCCGCCGCCACAACCGCCGCCAAATAACTACGGCAAACACTCGCCAGCACACTCTACGCAACTCCACATCCACCAACCAAATAAAACAAGAGGAAACCAAACATGGTCCAAATGCTTTCTCGACTCAACGTCGCCGACAATACAGGCGCCAAAGAAGTCCAAATGATACGCCGTCTCGGCCAAATCACTGACACCGCCGGAATCGGCGACGTCATCGTCTGCTCCGTCAAAGACTCAACGCCCGACGCAACCGTCAAAAAAGGTAGCGTCGTCAAGGCCGTTGTCGTCCGAACAAAAGCGCCCATTCGCCGCCCCGACGGCTCCTATCTGCGCTTCGACACAAACGCCGTCGTCATTCTCGACACCGCCGGTGCCCCCAAGGGCACCCGCATCTTCGGCCCAGTCGCCCGCGAACTTCGCCAAAAGAACTTTATGAAAATAATTTCACTCGCACCCGAAGTCCTTTAACAACAACCAACAACAATCGCAAAACTCTCTCGACAACATGAGCAAACCCACTATTAAAAAAGGCGACACCGTCATCGTTATCGCCGGTAAAAACAAGGGGCAAACGGGCGAAGTCCTCGAAGTCCTGCCGCAAAAGTTCGACAAAACAAAGGCCGGCCTCGACCGCCCACGCACCGGCACCGGCATCCGCTACATCATCGCGGGCGTCAACATCGCCAAACACCACACCAAAAAACAAGGCAACCAAGAAGGCGGCATTCTCAAAGAAGAAGCCCCCCTCACAGCCTCTAAAATCGCCCTCCTCAAAACCTATAAAGGCAAAAAGCCCACAAAAGAAACACCCGCCGAGGAAAAACCCGCAACAAAAACAAAAAAATCAAAAAAAGAGGCCGAATAACAACAAAACCTTTTCTCTAACAACCGTTTCGGGGGGCGGATAGCCACTCAATCACGAAGCCACGCCGCTTAGCCGAAACACCCAACAACACCACACAAATAAACATGGCAACCAAACCTGCTCTCAAAGAACTCTACCAAGAGAAAATCGTCCCCGAGCTTATCAAAGCGCGCGGATATAAAAACAAACACCAAGTCCCCGCCTTGGTAAAAATCGTTATCAACTCCGCCTTTAAAGCCGACGCCGATAAGGGACACCAAGCCGAGGTTGTGAAAGAAATCTCAAAACTCTCCGGCCAAAAACCCGTCGTCACGAAAGCCCGCAAAAGCATCTCAAACTTCAAGGTCCGCCAAGGAATGCCGCTCGGCGTTATGGTCACCCTACGCGGCGCCAACATGTTCGAGTTCCTTTACAGGCTTACTTCCATCGCCTTGCCGATGATTCGCGACTTCCGCGGCGTCTCTAACAAGCTCGACGGAAAAGGAAACTATTCCATCGGCATCGCCGACCACACAATCTTCCCAGAAACTCAAGCCGACGGCTCACAACGCCAAAACATCGGCCTCGACATCAGCATTGTCACCTCGGCTGAGACTGACGACGAAGGGCGCGAGCTTCTCCGCCTCCTCGGAATTCCCTTCCGCAAGGCTTCCACTCCCACTGCCGCCGCCAAAACCGACGAAAGCACCGACGCACCTGCCGCCGAAACCGAAACCGAATAACAACCGACAACTTTCAAACACACAAAACACCTTCAACAACACTAACTTCTAAGCTCATGGCAAAAACATCCTCTGTAGAACGTAACAAAAAACGCGAACGACTCGTGGCGAAATACGCCGAAAAACGTGCCGCTCTCAAAGCAACGCTCGCAAATCCAAAAACAACTGACGAAGAATTTTTTGAAGCGCAGCGCACTCTCTCCAATCTCCCACGCAACTCGGCGAAGGTCCGCCTCCGCAACCGCTGCAGCCTCTCCGGACGCTCACGCGCATACATTGGTAAGTTCGGTCTATCCAGACTCTGCTTCCGCGAACTCGCAACTACTGGGCAACTCCCCGGAGTCACTAAGGCTTCTTGGTAACGCCCGCAGTGAATCAACAAAAACACTTATTCATAACAACTTAACTACTTAGAAGAAAATGGCATCACACGACACCATCGGCGATTATCTCACCATCATCCGCAACGGCTACTCTGCCGACCTCTCCACTGTCACAGCCCAGTGGTCAAAGGTTCGCGAGGGCATTGCCCGCATCCTAAAAGACAACGGCTACGTCTCTGACTACGCCAAAGGCGAGCGCGAAGGCCTCCCTGTTCTCGTCATAACTCTCAAATATGTGAATCGCGCTCCTGCGTTGACTGGCATCAAGCGTGTCAGTTCGCCGGGTCGCCGGGTTTACGCTGGTTATTCCGAAATCCCAAAGGTCATTGGTGGCATGGGCATTTCAATTCTCACTACTTCCCACGGCCTCCTCAGTGACCGCGAAGCCCGCCTCCAAAAGACCGGCGGCGAACTCCTCGCCCAAGTCTGGTAAAACAAAAAAATCGGCGGCAAACTTTTAGCACAGGTCTGGAAAAATAAAGCCTCCTTTCGCTATGCTTTCACGACTCTACGCAAACAACTTCCGCACGTTTGTCAATTTTGAAGTCAAGTTTGACCGCCTAAACCTTCTGCTCGGCCCAAACGGCAGCGGAAAAAGTTCTGTCTTCGACCTCCTGCGCAAACTCCGTGCGTTTATCGGAGGCGAAGCCCAGTTATCGGAAGTCTTTCCAGCTTCCGAGCTAACAAACTGGCAAACAACAAAACAACAAAAGTTTGAACTCGAATTGCAAACCAACGATGGCGTTTTCCTCTACACCCTCATCCTTGGTTTTTCGGATAATCTGACCAAATCCAAAATAGAGGAAGAACGCCTCGAATTGGACAAAACAATTTTGTTTCTCAGTAATGACGGCGAAGCGCACCTTTACGGCGACAACGGAAAAGAGGACGCAGTTCTCACCTTCGACTGGACGCGCTCTGGTGTAGGATTTCTACAAACGCGCAGAGACAATACAAAATTGACGACCTTCAAACGCCACATTGAGAACTTCCTTATTGTTCGCCCAACGCCTTCGCTTATGAAATCTGAAAGCCAACAGGAAGAAAAACACCTTGCCCTGCAAACAGAAAACTTTGCAGCCTGGTATCGTTACCTCACACAAGAAAACCTCTCTGCTGTTCAAGAAATCTTTTCTGAACTCCCCAAATCTCTCCCCGGTTAAACCTAAGAACGGCAGTTCAGCGGGAAGGGTTTGCGTAAGATTTTGAGGCGGATGCGGTTTGCGCTTTCCCGACGCGCACCTTGCGGTGCGTGGAGCGGAAAGCGCAGGCCGCAGACGGCCAAAAGATTGCGCAAAACCGCCCGCATTAACTGCCGTTCTTAGGTTAAAATGTCCTGAACTCCGCCCAAGCTGGCGAAGAAACCCGCATCCTAAAGGCCGAGTTCCAAGCATCTGATAAATCGCCAAAACACACTTATCCTTTTGCGACACTTTCGGACGGACAAAAAATGTTAATCGCAATTTATTCAATTATCCTCGCCAGTAAAAACACTGCCACTTGTGTTTTTATAGACGAACCAGATAACTATATTTCGATAGAAGAAATTCAACCTTGGCTACAACTCTTCACCGACGATTGCGGACAAAGCGCTGACTTTGAGCAAATAACCCTAATTTCGCACCACCCAGAAGTCATTGACCACCCATGCCTTAATACACCCATTCTCTTCGGACGCGACCCCGAAGCACCCACTCGTGGCAGCGTGTCAATTTTTCTGTAAATTCGTTTGGACTGTGAAAGAGCAAATTGGTTGGTTGTTGTCTGGTTGGTTGCTTCGTTGGTGGCGAAGAAGGGTTGGAAGGTTTCAGAGGGTGGACAGGGCGTCAAGTTTTTTTTGCGGACATGTCCAAGTAGCATCTACCGCTTTCCCAGTCGTCGGAGATTTCGCTTGCGATGGCAC
>JAITPT010000197.1 GCA_031289285.1 Puniceicoccales bacterium | reverse complement strand
TGGCATGGAGTCAACGAGTCTTGTTTTTTTTGCACCTGTGCTCGTGCTCGTTCGTTCGCGGCTTTTGTTTGTTTGTCCTGTCAAATAGTTTTTTTTGTCTGGGAAATTATTCCGGATGGAGGGGGGGGCTGGTTGCATGGCATGGAGTCAACGAGTCTTGTTTTTTCTGCACCTGCGCACGTGTTCGTCGTTCGCTGCTTTTGTTCATTTGTCCTGTCAAATAGTTTTTTTAGTCTGGTAAATTATTCAAGAGGGAGGGGGGGGGCATTTGTGCGCCAGCCATAGTGTATTAATGTGAGAAATTTTTTACCACACAACGCCCACGACCCGCACCCGTCCCACACCAGCCAACGTCACTCGGCAGAAATTGTTTTTGGGTGTAACTCCAAACCGCACGATTATCTCACACGAAGGCACGAAAACACGAAGGCTGGCGCACAATCACACACCTTTTTGTTTTCGGGACGTTGAGAAAAAGACAAACTGTTATTCTAAGAACGGCAGTTCAGCGAGAAGGGTTCGCGCAAGATTTTGAGGGGGATGCGGTTTGCGCTTTCTCGACGCGCACCTTGCGGTGCGTGGAGCGGAAGGTTCAAGGCGCAGACGGCCAAAAGATTGCGTAAAATCGCCCGCATTAACTGTCGTTTTTAAGTTTATTGGCTCCTCGCTATTTTTGAGTGGGGATGCTGTCGCAGCAACCCCGCTCTATAATCCTGCTGTGTGCTGAGCGAGAGCCTAACGAACATAAGCTATTTTGAAGTCAAACGAAAAAAATGGCTGCCTTTTTATTCAAGTGCGGCAAATGGCAAAAATATCTGCTGCGATGTAAGCGCATAATTTTCAGCGCGTTCGAGACGCACGTCTGAACTCACTCCGAAAAGTTGCCAGAATAATTAAGCAGACTAATTCCTTTTGCCGAGAAAAAAAGGGGCGGGGATTTTCACGAACTAAAATTCCGTGTTGCGATGAAGTTGTCCCTACAGGTTCGGGTGTTTCTTTATCCCGTATTCTCGTCTCCTTCTCAAAGTAGCGAAGGACCACTGTTTTCGTTCTCCCAATGACTGGTGAGTGTGAGCGGTTGATGGTTTAGGCGTGGAAGAGGTCTTCGGGGTCGGCGAGGGTGCTGGCGAGAGTTCCGGCGGTCTCGATGTTGGAGGAATAGGGGGCGTCGGGGGTGAGGTCGTCGAGATGAGGGGCGGAAAAGTCAGAGATGGCGGAGGCGAGGTCAGGGGCGGTGGTGAGATCGGTGGTGGTGGCGTGGTCGTGGTCGAGGACGAAGGCGTTGGTGTCGAAAAAATGTTCGTAGGTGAAGTCGCCAATCATGGGGATGTGAGTGGTGCCTTCGGGGAAGGGGGCAAAGATGTCGGGGAGGGGGATGGCGGTGGAAACCATGTAGCAGTTGGAGTCGTGCCAAGCATCCACGAATTGGGGCAGGGTGTATTCTTTGCAGTAGTCACCGTTGCCCGGGTCGGTGACGATGACCTTGACGTTGGCGGGGTCGGTGGTGTCAACGCCGCTGACGAGGAGGGCGTGGTCGGCGCGTTCGCCAACGAGGCGGTCTTCCATGCGCTCCCAGTAGCCGTTGTTCCAGAGTTCGCCGGAGTCCACGCCGATGAGAACCTTGTGGCCTTGGGCAAGCTCGTTGACGAGGTTGTAGATGTTGGCGTGTTCGTAGCGGGTGACAGGGACGCCGTGAAGCTCGAGGAGGTTGCCGAGGGCAGAGGCAGGTGTGCCCGCGCCGGGGGAATACCAGCCGTGAGCAGTGGCCTCGGAACGGAGCTGGTCTTCGGTGACAGGCAGACCGAATTCGCGCAGGACAAGCTCTTGGGATTTGATGGCACAGGTGTCGGGGTAGTGCTGGCGGACATCGGCAGAGACGACGTTGGCGGCGGGTTGACCGTGGATGTGCGGGGCGGTGGGCGTGGTGGCGAAGGAGTCGGCGGTGGCGGCGGCGGTCATGGTGGTGAGTCGTGAGAGGTGGAGTGGTGGGACAGCGGTGGTGCGGGTGAAGTGGTGGGTTAGGCGGCGGTGGTGTTGGTTTTTGTGGTGGTGGTGGTGAGTTCGGTGAAGACGAGGTGTTCGAGGAAATCGCAGACGGCGGCATCGGGCTGGTTGGTTGCAACGGCGGGCGGTGCGCTCGAGTCGCTTGATGGCGGGCTTTGCGAGAGATGGGCGTCAACGGCGTTTGAATTTGCGGTGGGCATGGGTGAGAGATGTGTGCGCGGTATCGTGCATAGTATCCGCATAGCGTCAACACACCAAATGCAGTGTGCGCAAAAAAACAATTTGTGGGAGGCGACGGCAAATGCTCGTGGACACGGACTGGCACGGACTCCCACGGACAGACACG
Organism: Puniceicoccales bacterium; assembly: GCA_031289285.1. Taxonomy (GTDB): domain Bacteria; phylum Verrucomicrobiota; class Verrucomicrobiia; order Opitutales; family UBA953; genus CALNBE01. Next base: position 4,367 of record JAITPT010000197.1, on the reverse strand, counting down.
GACTGGCACGGACGGAATTGGATGGGAATTGGGTGCGATGGTGAATAAGGGTGGCGGCTGTGAGGTCGGGGGCGGGGCGGGAGAGGGCTGGCTGGAGGGGCGTGTGCGCTGGGTGGGGGATCTCGATGTAGCCGTGCTTGCGCATGTTTTGAAAACCGCGTTGGTCTCGCGGTTCCCCTGAAAAAACCAGTTGGCTCGAGTTCAACCCGAATTCCGCTTTTGAGGCTGGCACGTCTCGCACAATTTTTTGGACGGATGCGGCTTGCGCTTTCCGCTCCACGCACCGCAAGGTGCGCGTCGGAAAAGTGCAAACCGCAGCTGCCTGAAAATCTTGCGCAAACCCTTCCCGCTGAACTGCCGTTTTTAGGTTTAATGACTTCCGCCAAAAATCGAGATGAAGAAGCCGGCGGCGATGGCACTGCCAATCACGCCTGCGACGTTCGGTCCCATTGCGTGCATGAGGAGGAAGTTCGAGGGGTCGGCTCTTTGGCCTTCGACCTGACTCACTCGCGCCGCCATCGGCACCGCAGAGACACCCGCCGAACCAATCAGCGGGTTGATTTTTTGTTTCAGGAAGAGGTTCATAACCTTCGCCATGACGACGCCGCCAGCAGTCGAGAAACCAAACGCCACAATGCCGAGGCAGAGAATTGCCAACGTATCGGTGCGCAAGAAACGGTCGGCGGTCATGGTGATACCGACACTCGTTCCGAGGAAAATCGTCACGATGTTGACGACCTCGTTCTGGGCGGTTTTCGAGAGACGCTCGGTGACGCCGCTTTCGCGCAAGAAATTACCGAGCATGAGCATCCCAATCAGCGGCGCGACAGCAGGCACAAGCAAGATACATACGACAGTGACGACAGAGGCGAAAACAAGTTTCTCGGTGCGCCCGACTTTGCGCAGGCCGCTCATGCGGATTTTGCGTTCCTCCACAGTCGTGAGGAAGCGCATAATCGGCGGCTGAATCATCGGCACGAGCGCCATGTAACTATAAGCGGCGACGGCGATGGCGGCCATGAGGTGCGGGGCAAGTTTGTTGGAAAGGAAGATGGAGGTCGGGCCGTCCGCGCCACCGATGATGCCGATTGAGGCGGCCTCGGGGCCGGTAAAGCCGAAGAGCAGAACGGCGGTGATGAAGGTGAAAAACACGCCAAGCTGGGCGGCGGCACCGAGGAGAAGCGTCTTGGGATTGGCGATGAGCGGGCCAAAGTCGGTGAGCGCACCTATGCCGAGAAAGATAAGCGGCGGGAAGATTTCGAGGAGCACACCGAGCTTGATGAAGTGGTAGAGACCGCCAGCGTGTGGGTTATACATCTCGGCGATTTTCTCGCCTTTGACGACGGTTTTGCCGACGGGCAGCGTGTAATAGACGCCGCCAGTCGCGAGAATGGGAACTACCTTGTCGGCGCGGCAAACTTGCACCTCGCCCGTGCCAAACTTGACGGAGAAAGTCTCGGTCAACGGGTCTATTTTGCCATCCGCATCTTTGGCGTTCGGGACGATACCCGCAGGGCGGATAATGGCACCGATGATGCCCTCCGGCGCAGGCTTGCCCTTGGCGTCTTTCTTCGCGGCACGCTCGGCGTCGCGGACAAAAAGTTTTTGCACACCCTCCTTGTCGTTGAAGCGCGAGAGGTGCTCGGCGATTTCCTCGGTGACAACAGGCACTCGGAACTCCTGCCCACGCACCAATTTTGTGGCGAGGACAGTGCCTTCGTAATTGCTGATGACGGCACCGGCGGGTTCCTCGAGGAGGTTCTCGCTGGGGATGTTGGCAAGCAGCGCGCCGAAGGCGATGGGGATGAGCAGCAGCGGCTCATATTGTTTGGCGACCGCCAGATAAAAGAGAACGCCAACGACGCCCCACATGATGAGCATGCTGGGATTGTCGAAAAGCGCCGGAAAGCCGGTCAGGTTGTAAAGTTCGTTGAGTTTGTCCATTGTCGGAGGGATGCTTGTTGCGTTGAGTTTTTTTGGAAAAAGAAGCGGAAAATCGCGGGTGGCGAAAAATGGCGGCACCCGCGCAAAACAAAAGGCGGGAAGCACGGACGCCGCGTTGGCAGCAGCGGCACTTCCCGTGTTTTGTCGGCGCGGAGCCGCGCAAAATCAGCCCACCGAGAGCAAAGGTTGGCCTTCCTGCACGGATTGGCCGACGGCGACGTGGATAGCCGTCACGGTGCCAGCAGCGGTCGCGCCGACGATGTTGTTCATCTTCATCGCCTCGAGCGTGAGCACTTTGTCGCCAGTGTTCACTTTTTGGCCGACCTTGACATCCACGGAGACGACGGTGCCCGCGATGGGACAGAGGACGTCTCCCGCGCCAGCGGCGGCGGGTCTTGGTGCGGCGGCGGGCGCAGGCGCGGGTGCGGGAGCCGCAGCGACTGGCGCGGCGGCGACCGGAGCGGGTGCGGCGGCGGCGATGTTTGTGACGGTGGCGGATTCGCCAACGACTTCAACTGTCACGTCGTAGGTCTTTCCTTCGACGGTTATGCGGATTTGTTTTGCCATAGTGGAAAAAGAGTGTGCGCGGTTTGCGGTTTGTTTGTGTGTGGTTTGTTTGTGGGTGTGTGTGCGGAAAAAAGAATGGCGCGGCGATTGGGCGGCTTAGGCTTTGGGCTGGTGCGCACCGAAAATGGCAGCACGACCAGCGCCCGCCCAAGACGTGTCAGCGGGGGCGAGGCGGAGATTGCGTCCGCAGAAAAGCTCGTGGGCGACGGCGGCGGCAATCACGGGAAGGTGCGAGGGCGCGACCGCCAAATCGCGAGCGGCGTAAGCGGCAGCGGCGAGGACGACCTTGACGCTTGGGTCGTTCGGGTCGAGACCGCCGACGGGCGAGGCGGGCGCGGCTTGGGGCGCGGCGGGCGCGGGTTTCTTTGGTTTTTCTTTGAAGAGGAGCGAGAGCGCGGCGATGAGCGCGGAAAGGGTGCCGAGGATGATGAGCACAACAAAAAGCCCGACGATACCTTCGGCGAGAATGTCGAATTTGCCTGGCGCGACAGCGGCGAGAGCGGTGTTAAACATGGAGCGCGAGAGTGCGGTTTCGCGGCCTTTTCGCAAGGGGCAAAACAGCACAGGCTGCACTTATTAGCAGAGCGGAACGCGCCGACGAGCGTCGCTAATGGGCAAGGCGGCAGGTAGCTCGACCGCAGATAACACAGATAGCGCAGATTGGAAGCGCACGAGGTGGACGGAGCGGACGAGGAGTGGACGAGGTGGACGCGACGAGGAACGTGCGGTGCCAGCCAGTCCGTGTCGAACGGAAAATCGGGAGTCAAGTGGAAAAAGTGTCTGGCACTTTTTGGAGGAGAGTCGCCTTTTGCTCTTTTGGAGTGCGGTGGCAGGTGTGTGTGGGGGGTGGGGGGCTTTTGCCCTTTTGGAGTGCGGCGGCAGAGGGTGCGAAGTGATAACGCAGCACCCACCGACGCCGCTTTCAATCCGGCAGAATGACACCGGCAACCCGTGAAGTTGCTGCATCGGCTAAGGCGGTGTGGAGACTTTTGTAGGGCGAAACGAGCACTGGCACCGCTTTCTCGGACAGCGTAACCCATCGAACTCCAATGCCTTCTGTCGTTTTGAACCCGAGCCGAATAATTTACCAGGCTAAATAAGTTGTTTGACATGACGGGTCGCACGGGCAGGGAACAAATGAGCGGAGTGCGGGCACCATCTGAAGGGCAGGGGCGGGAAAGCCACGCAACCCCAACTCCAGCGGGCTTACCCAATCGTGGTAGCCGAATAATTTACCAGGCTAAATAAGTTGTTTGACATGACGGGTCGTCACGGGCAGGGAACAAATGAGCGGAGTGCGGGCACCATCCGAAGGGCAGGGGCGGGAAAGCCACGCAACCCCAACTCCAACGGGCTTGCCGAATCGTGGGTTGTTGCAGATGGTTGGCGTGACGGCAGGCAGCGGCATTCGTTGGGAACCGCGTTCGGGTTGTGACGTATTGTTGTCATTACTCAAGGTAGGCTCGCTTCGCTCGCCAACTTTGGGCTTTGTTGTGCGACCCTGTTGGGGTTGTGAAGGCACCACTTGCCACCTTTCCGAACTACGGGACAATCGGGCTTAGGGTAAAAATGCCATAGCCGAGGGTAGAGCGGAGTGGAACTTTTTGTTATGCACATCCCGCCCCTGTGCGGGACTTTTTGGTTTTTGTGCTCCATTCAAAATAGCAAGTCAAGCGAGAAAAATGGCTGCCATTTTATTCGGCAAAGACAAATGCTCGGTTTTGCCCCTGAAAGACATTATCCTAAAAACGGCAGTTGAGTCGGGTCGTCTTGCGGAAGCTGTTATGGCATCTGCACTTGCTGGCTTTGTTCGACGCACCAACAGGTGCGCCTTCACAAATCCATCAAGCGCATCT
>JAITPT010000151.1 GCA_031289285.1 Puniceicoccales bacterium | reverse complement strand
TGGCATCTGCACTTGTTGGCTTTGTTCGACGCACCAACAGGTGCGCCTTCACAAATCCACCAAGCGCAGCTGCCACAACATCTTCTCGCAATACTTCCCCTCCAACCGCCGTTTTTAGGATTATCATTGCATCTCGCCCGCTAAGATGTTTCGAGGGATGGGATGGGTCTTTTTTCCTCTATTCGTCGCCGGAACAAGGAGTTACAGTGCATAAATCGGCCCATTTTCAAAGTATGGGAGATGTCCGGTTCTGAATAATTAGACAGACTAAATATTCGTTTGACATGCAAGTTGGTAGTGACATTTTTAGCAGTCGGGGAGTGAAGGGGTTCTTTCTCGTGGTGGTTACGAGAAGAAGTGGAGGTTTGCGATGGAGATGCCAGATAAGAGGGCACCAGTGATGCCGAGGAAACCTTGGTCAGCTCCACACAAAAAGAGATTGGAAAATGGAGTCCGCCCATCGCGGTGTTTTTGAGGGGTGCCGTAAATCGCGCCACCAATGCGCCCCGTGAAACGCTCAATCGTCAGCGGTGTGAAAAAGTCCTCGGCAGAAAGAGTGAAGGGAAGGGGGGCGTCTGGCGACGAGGAAATGCCAGCAGCAGCGGCGGTGGGCGCGGAGGCAGAGGCGGTGGCAGCGGAGATGGTGGCGGCGGGCGCGGCGGCAGCGGAGATGGTGGCGGTGGGGGAGGCGGTGGGGGTGTCGGTGGGGCGGCATGGATAGGACGTATAGGTCTTATAGGACGTATAGGACGTATATGTCTTATAGGTCGTATGTGTTGGGGCGGGTGGTGGCTCGGTGGTGGTGCGGTGGAGGTGGCGGAGGGCGATGGCGTTGAGGTGGGCGTGAGAGTCGCGTTTGGCGGCGGCGTAGGTAGTGGGAGATTTTTCGCGGAGGGTGCGCCACGCGCCGTAGCCTGCGAGGGCAGATACACGCAAACAGCCCTCAGGGAGGTCGCCAGCACCGTCTAAGCCGTCGTAATCGTAGTTGTTCGGGAGACAGATGACGCCACTGCGTAGGTCGGTAAGGGCGTCCGCCGCCGCGTAGTGGAAACGTTCGCTGTCACAAAAAAAGATGATGGTGTCACGCCAGCCGAAGTCGCGGGGCTGTTCACGGAAAACGGAAATGCCCTCGCAAAAGGCAAGCGTTCGCGCAGGCGGCGTGGCAAGGCGGTCAGCGGCAGCGGCAGCGTCGCCGTCGGTGTCGGCAAGAGCAACTGCGTTGGCGTCGGCGTTGGCACCCGCAACTGCGTTGGCAGCGTTGGCGGCGTTGGCGTTGGCGTCGGTGTTTTCGCAGAGGCGGAGGGTTTCGGGGGCACCGGCGCAGGAGAGGATTTTTTCGGCGGAGAGTTGTTCGCCGTTGTCGAGGATGGCGGCGGCGACGCGCCCGTTGCGGATTTCTAATCGTTTGACGCCGCAGCCGAGCCGTAGTTGTCCGCCGAGCTGGCGGTATTTGCCGAGGAGGGCGCGGAGGATTTGGCGGACGCCTTCGCGCGGGCGGGCGAAGCCTTCGTGGAAAAGGCTTTTCCAGATGATTGCAAACTGGGGCAAATCCATGTCGTTCTCGCGGGCACTCCCGTAAAAGGAGAGCGGCAAGAAAAGCAAATCGGCGAGGAGCGGGTCGCTCAGGCGTTCCGCGACAAAGGCGCGGGCACTGTCGGGGGGCGTGTCGAGGGCGGTGTCGGGGATGGCGAGGAGGTCGCGGTTGAGCCGTCGGAAGGCGTCAATTTGCGCGGGGAATTCGCGGGCGATTTCAGATTCGAGTCGTGCGAAGTTGTTGTCGAAGCGCACTCGTTTTCCTGCGAAATGAATCGCCGAGCCGAGTTGTGGTGCGAGTGCGAAGTCGTCGCGGGAGAGGCGGAGTTGGCGGAGTATTTTGTGGAGCGGTCCGCCTTTGGTGCCGGGCGGGGTGTAGTTGGTGACGGCGTGTAGGGCGGTGTCGAAGCGGTGTCCGGCGCGTTGGTAGTAGCTGTTGAGGCCGCCGGCTGCGGTGTGGCGTTCGAGGATGAGCACTCGTTTGCCGTGGAGGGCGAGGCGGATGCCGGCGGCGATGCCGGACATGCCTGCGCCGATGATGAGTGCGTCGTAATCGAGCGGCTTTGTCGGATGCGGCGTTGTTCTGGGCGCGGCGGCGGCGGTGGTGGTTTGCGGCGGCGCGGTCTCCGGCGGGTTCATTTCGCTGCGGTGCGCGTTGTTGTTTTTTTCGACGCGGCGGAGAGTTTTTCCATGACGGTGTTGTAGGCGACGATGCCTTCGGTGATGGCCTCGGCAATTTTTTGGCGGTGCGCGGGGGAGGAAATTTTTTGTGCTTCGTTTGCGTTGGAGAGGTAGCCGCACTCGACGAGGACGGACGGGCAGGTGGTTCCTTTGAGGACGCCGAAGCGGGCGCGGCGCAACCCGCGGTCGTTGGCTTTGAGTTTTTGGACGAGGCTGTTTTGGAGGTGGTAGCCGAGGAGGACGTTCCAGGTGTTGCTCGAATGGCCAAGTTCGCGGGCGGTCAGCTCGCTTGTTTTGGCGACTCTGGTGCCGCTGTTGTTGGTGGAGGTTTGCCCGCGTGGGGTGAGGATGTAGGTCTCAATGCCGGCGGCGGTGGGGGCACTTTGCAGGGCGTTGAAGTGGATGCTCACGAAGACATCGGTGTTCCACTTTTTGGTGAGCGCGGAGCGGTCGGCGAGTGCCAGGCCGGTGTCGTTCGTCCGCGTGAGGGTGACGCGGATGCCGTATTGTTTTTCGAGGATTGCTTTGACGCGCTTGGCGACGTCGAGGGTGAGGTTTTTTTCAACGAGTTTGAGGGTGTCGTTTTGGGTGCCCGGTTCTTTGCCGCCGTGGCCCGGGTCGAGGAGGACGTGGCGGACGCGGCGCGGCAGTGTGGAGGTGGAGGCTGTGGGCGAGAGGATGGGTAGGAGCGAGGCGTCGTAGTCGGAGCGGGGAATTGTCCAGACGCCGTTTCTTTCGGAGACGGGTGCGCTGAGCGAGATGCGCACGCCGACGATGTTGAGGTAGGATTTGTCGCGCACGGCCTCGAAGACGGCGGAGCGGTTGCGCCAGCTCGCGGTGTCTTTTTTGGCAGAGGCGACCCGTGTGAAGCCCCAGCTTTTGAGGGTGGTGTCGAGGTTGACAGGTGCCGATGTGGCGGGCTTGGCGGCGGGCGCGGCGACGGCGGGCTTGGCGTCCGTTTTTTTGGCGGAGGTTTGCGGCGGCGTTTTTGGCGCTGCTGTGCTGGCGGCGGGTTTGGGTGTCTCGAAGATTGTCGGCGGTGTCATCGGCGCACCGGCGTCGGCGGGCACGGCGCAGAGGCAGTGCGCGGCGACGGCGAGCGCGGCGGCGCGGAAGAATGCTGGGCGCGGGAAGTGCATGGCGGCGGTCAATTCTCGTGTGTGTTGCCGGAGGCAGGTTTGCCGTTGTTGTCGCCGTCGTTGTCGTTGGCGTCGTCGCCGTTGTCGCCGTCGTTGTCTTCGCCTTCATCATCATCGTCGTCGTCCTCGTCGTCATCTGCGATGGGTTGGGCGGAGGTGTTGTGGAGGAGTTTGCGTTTGGCTTGTGAGACGGGTGTGAGGATGGTGTTGATGGAGCGTCCGGCTTGGCGTGGCGGGTGGTCTGCCGTGGCGATGTGCGCGAGTAGCGCGAGGGCGCGGCGCACGAGGTCGTGGCCGACGGATGGGTGCTCCATTTCGCGGAAGCGGAAGGAGAGCGTGAGTTTGATTTTGTGGCCGTGGAAGAGGAAGTTTTCGGCGCGGCGGATTTTTATCATGAGGTCGTGTTCGTCGCAACGTGGGCGGAGTTTGACCTCTTTCATTTTGACGGTCGCGGCCTTGGCTTTGCGTTGGCGTTTGGCTTCCTCGTAGAGGTATTTGCCGTAGTCCACGATGCGGCAGACAGGCGGGCGGGCGTTGGGGGCGATTTCGACGAGGTCGAGGCCGAAGCCGCGAGCGCGTTGCAGCGCGTCGGCGATGTCCATCAACCCGGCTTGTTGCCCGTCGGGGTCTATGACGCGCACTTCGGGGACGCGGATGCGGTCGTTGCGGCGCGGCCCTTGGTCGCGTGGGTCGCGCGAGACACGCCCTCGGTTGCCGCGTCCGCCGTTGGCGTTGTTGCCGCCAAATTGTTGCGGTCCGCGACGTGTGCCGCCGGCGGTATTGTTGACGGGGTATGACGGGCGATTCGCGCCGTGTTGCTGTTGGATGGCCATTCAGTAGTTTTTTTTGTTTGTTGGATTCGCGCTCTGTTGAGAAAAGGAACACTGCGCGAGTTAAGCGTAGCGGTGAAAATTGCAAGTGCTTTTTGCGACAGGGGAAGGGACGCGGGCGGGCGGGCGGCGGGTGTGGCGAGCTTCGCGTTTGACGCGGCGGCGGGGCGCGTTAGGAGTGAGCGCCAACCTACGATGACACCCCCAAGTGCTTTGCGACCCGAGGCAGGAGGTCCGCTGCAAGAGGCCGGAATCCTTCGGCTGCTCCGGCGGCACATCTTGAAAATCCGTCTTCCGCTTGTTTCCGAGCTTGGCGGTTACACGCGCCCGAAGTTTAAGGCAGACGTTTTTGCGGGCGCGACGCTCGCGTTTGTGGCTGTCCCGCAGTGCGTCGGTTTTGCGCTTGTGCTCGGTGTGCCGCCCGGGGCGGTGATGCTGGCGGCGGTAATCGGGGGGCTTGCGGGTGCGGTGTTTTTTTCGTCGCACCACCATATTTTTGGGCCGACCGGCTCGGCGACGCTCATCGCCTCGGCGACGGTGGCTGCGACGGTGGCGGCGGGGTCGCCGTTTTCGGTGGTTGGTTTGCTGGCGGTGTTGGCGCTGCTCGTCGGGGCGGCGCAGTTGGCGGCGGGAATGCTGCGTTTCGGGGAGGTCACAAAGTTTATCTCGCGTTCGGTGATTGTGGCCTACAGCGCCGCCATCGGGTTGATACTCGCGGCGGGGCAGCTGCGGTGGTTTTTCGAGGATGGCGCGGTGGGCGGCAGCGGAGGTTTTTCTGGCGCGGTGGCGGGCGCGGCGCGGGCGGCTGCGGCGGGCAAGGTCGCGTGGGGCGATTGCGGCGTGGCCGCGTTTGCGCTGGGGCTTTTTGCGCTTGTTCACAAATGGCGACCGCGCTGGCCGGAATACCTTATCGGCCTCGGTGCGGCTTGGTTTGCGGCGCGGCTGCTCGGGCAACATGCGGCTGGCGGCGGGGCGGTGTTGCCGTTCCGGCTGCTGCGCGATAGCACGGGGATGGCGGGCGGCGCGGGCGGGACACCGGAGTTTTTGCCAGAGGTGGCGCGGGTGCTTGGGGATTTGCCGCCAGACCTCCTCGGCGGCGCGGCGGCGATCGCCATCGTCGGGATGTTGGAGGCTTCGGCGATCACGAAGACGTTGGCATCGAAAAGCGGGCAGGCGGGCGTTGACCCGAACCAAGAGCTTCTGGGCATGGGCGCGGGAAACGTGCTGTGCGGGCTGCTGGGGGCGGTGCCGGGCGCGTCGTCGTTCTCGCGCTCGGCGGTGAATTACGAGAGCGGGGCACGCACACAGTTTTCCGGTGCGTTTGCCGCGCTGGCGGTGTTGGCGGTGCTGCTTTTTCTCGCGCCGTTTCTGGGCGACATCCCCGTCGCCGCGCTCGCCGCGCTGCTGATGCGCGTGGGCTGGCGGATGATAATCCCCGCGCAAATCCGCGTCGCCTGCCGCTCGACGCGCTCGGATGCGGCGGTGTTTGCGGTGACGCTGGCGGCGGCCTTGCTGGTGCGGCTCGACATCGCGATTTACGCGGGCATCGGGCTGTCGCTGGCGTTGTTTTTGCAGAAGACGAGTCTGCCGATTTTGGTGGAATACGCCTTCGATGAGAGCGGGGCGTTGGCGCAGGTCTCGGAGAGTAACAAGCGCACGAACCCGCAGGTCGCGATTATCCATGTCGAGGGCGAATTGTTCTTCGGCGCGGCGGATGTTTTTTTGACGCAGGTGCGCCAGCAGGCGGACTCGGAGAACATCCGCATTTTTATTTTGCGCCTGAAAAACGCACGCCATCTGGACGCCTCGACCGTCATGGCGCTTGACGCTTTGCACGGCTATCTGGGGCGCAAAAACCGCTACCTGCTCATAAGCGGTTGCTCGGATGATGTGCTGGGGGTGTTGCGCAACAGCGGCGTGGCGCGTGTGCTCGGCGCGGAAAATATTTTCGCCGCGCAGCCCGCTAACCCAAACCTTTCAACGCGCCAAGCACTCCTGCGCGCCCGCCAACTTTTGGAGTCGGACACGGCAGACATCCGCATTTTTTACGACAAGCGGCGCGAGAAAAAAGGTCTCTCGCCGACGGCAGAGTATGTGGCGAATTACCAGATTTAGCGGGTGGCAGGGGTGGCTGGGGGGGGGAAGGGGAGAAATAAGTATTCGCATCTCAACTACGCGATAAATCATGCACTTACAACACGAGCAACATTTTGCCCATTTATTGTTTGCGAATTAAAAGGCAGCCATTTTATTACTTGACTTCGATGCGGTTCGTGCAACTTTCCCGTGCAGTGCCCACCACGTTCCTTCCACAAAAATGCAACGGAATACACACCACCAGTATCTGGTAATCCGATAATCTCGCCCCGTGCGGGGCTTTGTTGCAAGGGCGTGGCTGACCGGAGGTTTCGCTGCGCTACACCTCCGGTTATGCACATCTCGTCCCATGCGGGGCTGGCGACACCAGCGCTCCCACTCAAAGTAGCGAGGAACCCCAAAAAAACTTTCCACTTCCCTCTTGACGCCCGCCACGCCTTCTGCATTATGCCGAGCCGTCCGCCGCACTTTTTCGCAGCCACACTAACCACATCGTCGCCACCACTCTTCCGTCATGAGCCGCTATCTAAATCCCAACGCCGACCTGACTTCCAAACGTTTTTTTTGTGAGCGCAAATACCTCTGCATCTCGCTGCTCAATTCCCTGCGCCCGCTCGACCCCGACGCGCAAAATCGCCTCCATCGAATACCTGACAAAAAAAGGCACTTCCCTTTTTCGATTGTGGCACACCCCCTTATCACTTTTTCACCTTTCCCATTCATGGAAAAAATGGAGTCCAGAAACCATTGCACAACGCGCAAAAACGGGGCGTCTTCCGAAAAGCCACACGAGTAGGAAAAATATCTACCAACAACGCACACGGATACAAACACAGACACGCACACAGACACAGCAAAAAACAATAACGATGTTCCGCCAGTGGAGAATAAAATCTCGCTGTCGGCAGATGTTATTGCCTCAAAAGCAGCCCTCCTCAGCGGCTTTATGAAAAAGCACTACCTGTCATCTCTCGACAGCGGTGACTTTATCAGGAAACCGTTCAAAATAATATATCGCATCGTTGCGGTGCTTAATTTGCTTTTCCCGTTCTACGTCCTCTTTAACGGGATAAGTAACGGCATTCTAAAGGCACCGTTCAACATCGTCCTCGCCGTGGTATTGTTTTGGGTGACCATTGTCCTCGCGTCGTGGGTTAGTGCTGTCCTTTGGTGGGACCGTTCCTCCAAGGTCGAACAAATCACTTCCGCTCAATCGGACTTTGTGGCGACACCTGCTTTTTCGCATTTGCTCCAGACGCTCGGAGAATGGGTGGGTTCCTACATTGCCATTGTCGGCTCATTCGGCTCGCTTTTCCTCCTTTTGTTCGGCGGACAAGAACTCGCTGCACGTCTCGGCGTATCGGGTTTCGCGCATATCATACTTTCCGTAGTTGTCGGTTTCCTCACTATCTTGGTAACAAGATTTCTTGCGGAAAGTATCTCGGCTGTGTCTGCAATTGCAAACAACACAAAGAACATCCCTGTTCCAGAAATCAAGGAACCTCGATAGCGAAACGGCGGCGGCGCGGGGCGGCGACTTTTAGTCCCCGCCCCCCCCCCCTGTCCCTTAAATCTAAAAACGGCAGTTGGAGGGGAAGTATTGCGAGAAGATGTTGTGGCAGCTGCGCTTGGTGGATTTGTGAAGGCGCACCTGTTGGTGCGTCGAACAAAGCCACGAAGTGCAGATGTCAT
>JAITPT010000030.1 GCA_031289285.1 Puniceicoccales bacterium | reverse complement strand
ACAGCGTGCGGTCGCTCAGACGGACGCGGAAGTCGGCGGCGGTTAGCCCGAAGGCGCGGAGCGACTCGACACACAGGGCGATGATTTCCGCGTCTGCCGTCGGCCCCGCTTCGCCGAGCAGGTCGGCGTTGTATTGGTAAAAAGCGCGCAGCCGCCCTTTTTGTTGTTTTTCGTAGCGGAAGTTTTCGCCGATTGCGAACCACTTGATTGGGCGGCGCAGCGCGTTGGCGCGGGCACCGACCATGCGGGCAAGCGAGGGCGTCATCTCGGGGCGAAGCGTGACTTGCCGCCCACCTTTATCCTCGAAGTTGAAGAGTTGGCGGACGATTTCCTCGCCGGATTTTTCCGTGAAAAGTTCGAGCGGTTCGAGCACTGGCGCGTCCCATTCTTGGAAGTTAAACGCACCTGCCGTCTTGCGCCAGATGTCGAAAATGTGTTTTTGGATGGCGCGTTCACGCGGGTAAAATTCGCGGAAGCCCGGAAGTGTTGTGAAATTAGACATAAAGTTTTTTTGAGCGTTTTGAGCGTTGTTGAACGTGCGCCGAATAAAACAAAAGCGCGTTTGCGCCTCAAACCAAAAAAACAAACATAGATGTCCCGCAGACAGAATGGTAGAACTTGGGAATGGAAATCGGGTTAGAAACAACAAGTGAGAAAAGCACGGGTGTCCCTCAATTCGTCTTGCATCAAGCACTGAAGGCGCGGTTTCATAATCCTAAGAACGGCAGTTCAGCGGGAAGGGTTTGCGCAAGATTTTGAGGCGGATGCGGTTTGCGTTTTCCCGACGCGCACCTTGCGGTGCGTGGAGCGGAAAGCGCAAGCCGCAGACGTCCAAAAGATTGTGCAAAACCGCCCGCATTAACTGCCGTTTTTAGGATAATCCTAAGAACGGCAGTTGGAGGGGAAATATTGCGAGAAGATGTTGTGGCAGCTGCGCTTGGTGGATTTGTGAAGGCGTACTTGCTGATGCGTCGAACAAAGCCAACAACTGCATCTGTCACAACAGATTCCGCAAGATTCCATGACTCAATTGCCATTTTTAGGTTAATAGCCTATGGCGTTGCCATAGTCTATTATGATGACGCGCCTTCAGCGCTCCAAGGCACATTCATTTCCAATGTCAAACGAAAAAGCGTCTGACCCTTTATTCGTATTATTCGGGTGCAAGCCCGTTGAGGTGGTGGCACGACCACCAGCTTCCTTTCCAAATGCTTCCGCTTCGGAGGGACAAATGTGCCGGCAAAGGAAAGATGTCAAACGTAAAAGCGTCTGACCCTTTATTCGTATTATTCGCGGTGCAAGCCCGTTGAGGTGGTGGCACGACCACCAGCTTCCTTTCCAAATGCTTCCGCTTCGGAGGGACAAATGTGTCGGCAAAGGAAAGATGTCAAACGAAAAAGCGTCTGACCCTTTATTTGGGTGCCCCCCTGTTTTTTACTGCGGCTCGACGAGCACACAGTGCATTCCGGCAGCGTCGGCGGCTTCTTTTCCCTTCGGGCTGTCCTCAAAGACGAGACATTGCTCCGGCAGGACACCGAGCTTTTGCGCAGCCAACAAAAACAAATCGGGCGCAGGTTTCACACGGGCGACATCCTCCTGCGCCAACACGACAGGGAAAAAGTTTTCCAGCCCAATTACGCGCAAGGTGCGCAACACGCGCCGTCGCACCCCGCCCGACGCCACCGCCACCTTCACACCCCGCGCCACCGCCGCACGCGCCACCGCCACCACCGCCGCACAAGGACGCATCTCGTGAAACACCGTTTCGAGAAAAGCGTCGGTGTCCGCCCGCACACGCGCTGGGTCGAGTGCCACGCCGTAACGCTGCTCCCACGCCGCCAACGTGTCCTCAACAGACATCCCGCCCATTGAGCAAAACTCCTCCCAACTCGGCGCGAACCCGCCGCCCTGCATCTCTATCGCACGGAGCCACGAGCGGTAGTGCTGGTGCATCGTCGCCGCCAACGTGCCGTCGCAATCAAAAATGAACGCCGCGAACTCCCCTGCGGGAAGTCGCGGCGCGAGCGAGTCGGCAGCGTCGGCGTCGGCGGCGTTCATCGCGCTTGACAAAATTCCGAACTCAGGGGTTGGGCTTGTAGTCGGCGTTGACGACTACGACGCGGCGGTCGCGGGCGACCTCGGCGCGGGTGCCACGGGCTTTGGCATAGTATTTGCCGAAGGCTTGTTTCTCGATGGAGGCGTCGCCATGACCGCTGGTGACGAGATAGTCCCGCACACTCTGCGCACGTTTGTCGGAGAGACCTTGGTTATACTGGTCGGTGCCGAAGTAGTCGGCGTAACCAGCGACGATGAGGCGTTGGTTCTTGGCGACGGCGACGAGCTTAGACTGCTCCTCCGCGCCCACCGAGTATTTGTCGAAACCGAAATAGACGACGGTCACCACGGCGCGGGGATCCCACTCGCCAGTCTCTTGGTTGAAGAGCTTGAAGGCGTTGGCGGTGTCATTGCGGCTGCCAATGACATCGCCGGAGTTGCTGGGGGTGTCGCGAATGACGGTCAGGCCACCAGTGGGTCTATCGGTGTCCTTGCCGAAGTCGGACGGCGGGTCAGTCGGTGTGCAACCGGCAAAGCCGAAAGCTGCGAGCGAAAACAAAGCGAGTGGAATGATTTTCATAACGGAAAAAGTTTTTTTGAGTTCCAGTGAAGGGCGGGCAGTGAGGACAAAACTCGGCGGCGCGGCAAGCCATTTTTTTACAGAGGCGGTTTCTTTTGCCTTGGCGGCGGGGCGCGGCTTTTCTCGCCGACATGCCCGTGGCAATTTCGCGCAAACACGCACTCCTCGGTCTCGGCTCCAATCTCGGCGACCGCGCCGCGCACATCCACGCCGCTGCCGCCGCGCTCGGCGCAAACGTCGGCACACGTCTGCTCGCGCTCTCGCCGCTCGTGGAGACTGCGCCTGTCGGCTGCGCCGTCGCCCAACCCGACTTCCTCAACGCCGCCGCTGCCGTCGAGACCTCGCTTGCGCCGGAAGACTTGCTTGCGCTCTGCCTCGCCATCGAGACGGCTCGCGGGCGTGAGCGTCCCTTCCCGAATGCGCCGCGCACACTCGACATAGACCTGCTGTTTTACGAGGGCGAGACTCGCTCCGATCCGCGCCTCGCCTTACCGCACCCGCGCTGGGCGCAACGCGACTTTGTGCGTCGCCCGCTCGCCGCCCTTCTCGCCATGCCACCTCTCGTCACCGACCTGCGCTGGGACACCCTGCGTCGCCAGCTCGCCAGCACTGGTGCCTAAAGCCCCAAAAAATGGGGGGGGGCAACGGGGGGTGCCGAGAGTGCCGGAATAGGACGTGTGGGTCTTATAGGACGTGTAGGTCTTGTAGGTCTTATTTGTCCTCGAAAAATTTTTCAAAAAAACCGCTTGACGAAACGGCGGCTATCCCCATTCTATCCCGCCTTTGTTCTTTGCGTCCCCTTCGTCTAGGCCGGCCTAGGACATCTGGTTTTCATCCAGGTAACTGGGGTTCGAATCCCCAAGGGGGCGCCATTTTTTTACAAGACACCGACCTCGCGCAGGTCGGTGTCTTTTTTTGTGCCGAGAGCGACGGGCGCGCACGGCAGGCGCACCCTGCGAAATTATTTTTCGCCGAGCAGCTGGCGGATTTCCGTGCTGATTTTTCGAGCGGTCTCTATCTCTGCCGCCGCCGTCTCCCACGAACGCACAAGCTCGGCGGGGTCGGTCGAGTCGTCGCAAAATTTTTCGAGAAATCTCCCACTCGCTACCCACGCATTGTGCCAGACGGGGTTGGCGCGCCAGATGTCGCGCAGCAGCGTGCGGCGGCGCAAGTTGGCTGCCTCGCGTGCGGCGCTCAACCCGTGCAATGCGGGCAGACGCCACGGCGGGCAAAGCTCGTCGTCCACGCCTGTGGCGAAAACAAAACGCAACGCGTTCTCCAGGTATTCGTGCGACTCGGCGGGCGTCTGCACCAAGGCCTCGCTCTCGCGGGTGAGCACGGTGTAGCCAGCTGGCCACCACACGGCGCGGCGGTCGGGGTCGCGCATCATTTCTGGGAACTCCCGCGCCAGCAGCTTTTCCAGCGGCTCGCCGCAAACAAGGGCGGCGATGGCTTCCCGCATCGGGCGATTTTCGGCGGCAAACTCGCGGCGCAGATGTCGCCAAAACCAAAACGCCGGAGCGCGCAACGTATCGGGGAAATCTCCGGCGGGGGCGGTCAACGCGGCGAGCGTCGGGGGCGGAGTTTTTCGGGCGAGACGGATTTGGTGGTCCATGAGCGCGGATGCGCGGGTGAGCTGCGTCTCGAACGCGAGCGCGGCGACAAGCCAGCCCGGCGGCGCGGCGGCGTCGCGCGGACGCAGGGTTTTTGCGGCGGCGACAAGGAGCGCACGAGCGAGTGCCTCCTCCACTTCGCTCACGCGCAGCCCGTCTGCCCAGCGCAGCCGGAGCGTGACGCGCCCCGTGTCGCGGTTGACCTCGATGCGGGAATGCCCCAGCCAATTGGCGTGTGCGGGCCGAGTGAGCACGGCTTCTATGCGGGGCGTGGCGGCGGGGCGTTCCCAGCGCAATTCGCGCCCGAAGCAGAGTTCAGTTTCGCGGGCGATTTCGGCGACGAATGCGAGCGCGCTCGTCTCGTCTGCCGCAATTGAAAACCACTGTGTCTCCTGTGTGCGCATGGGCGCGACTGCGAGAGAAGCAGCAGTTGGCGGGCGGGCGGCAGCGGCGGTGGTTGAGGTGGAGGTGGTGGCAGTTGAAGTGGCGGGCGGGATGATGATTTTCGGCGCGGTGGTGTTGGCGTCGGGTTTTGCGTCGGCGGGGTTATCGGCGGGGGGCGTTACCTTTGACGGAGGAACGCTCGGCACACCTGTTGCGCTGAGGAATGTCGCCACTGCAAACACGGGAACTGCAGCGAGTCGCAAAACGCGCAAAATGGGGCTTGGCGTGACGGCGGCTTTCATCTCGCCAAGGTTGTGTCCGGCGCGAAGTGCTTTCAACTTAAAAACGCAGGGAACGCTTTCGCCGACGGCAGAAGACACTGCGGAAGACACCGTATCGCAGACTGCCAAGTCTGCTGCAAAAACGGTGTCGGTGCTCGTTCCCCGCTCTGCCGCCACACCGCACACAAAATGCGCCGTAGCTGCCGGAACGCATCCCCGTGCCCTTTTGGAGTGCGGTGGCAGAGGGCGCGGAGTGTTCCTCTGCGTCCGCCGATACCGCTTTCAAAGTGACGCAAGGCATTGGTTTCCGTTAGGTTGCGGCGTCTGCGAAAACGGTGTCTGCGGGTGCTACGTTATCACTTCGCACCCTCTGCCATCGCACTCCATAAGTGCTATGCTTTCCAGTTCCGTGCCGAAGGAAAATCAGGAGTCAAATGAAAAAGCGTCTGGCACTTTTTGCGTTGGCGGGTGCTACGTTATCACTTCGCATCCTCTGCCATCGCACTCCATAAGTGCTATGCTTTCCAGTTCCGTGCCGAAGGAAAATTAGGAGTCAAATGAAAAAGCGTCTGGCACTCAATACCGTTCAGGTAGTGCCCAAAATACGAAGAGCATTTCTGAAACCACATGTGGCTTGGAGCGCTGAAAGCGCGGCGTCATAATAGCCTATGGCGAAGCCATAGGATACAGGGCGGCGGCGCACAGCGGGCTGTAAGCCCGCCTCAACCTTCGTTCCGAACGCCCCCCCTCCCACGCGCCACCGCCGCCTACCTCCATCGCGTTGAGGCGGGCTTACAGCCCGCAGAGACAGGGCGAGACCGATACCTATGGCGTTGCCATAGGCTATTATGAAGCCGCGCCTTCAGCGCTACGATGCACCCTCCGTTTCAAAGGCTATTCTCGTATTTTCACGCTACCTGAACGGTATTGGCCTGACACTTTTTGCGTTCTTTTTGCTTTGGCGAGTGCTACGTTATCACTTCGCACCCTCTGCCATCGCACTCCATAAGTGCTATGCTTTCCAGTTCCGTGCCGAAGGAAAATCAGGAGTCAAATGAAAAAGCGTCTGGCACTTTTTGTGTTTTTGTGCCTTTGTGTCTTGTGTGCTGTGGCACGGGAACCTCGCCCGCATCGTGTGCGGCGGGATGGTCGCGAGCCGCTTCGCTCCATGTCGGCGAGACGTCAGCGTTCCCGTGGCGTCCCTACAGGATTAAACCTAAAAACGGCAGTTAATGCGGGTGGTTTTGCACAATCTTTTGGCCGTCTGCGGCTTGCGCTTT